>DASRYP010000532.1:0-2619 GCA_035687165.1 Actinoplanes sp.
ATCCAGTAAGCGCGCTTGCTGATGTCAGCGCGGGCGCGTCAGCGCTCGTCATGGGGGCGTCCAGCGAGCAGGACGCGTCGACCGGCGGCACGGCGGACGCGGTGCTTGTCCGCGTCCGCTGTCCCGTGGCTGTCGTGTCCCACAGACCGCGTTCGATCACTCAGTCTGCCTGGTAGGTCGGTGACCTGGGCGGGACGAAGGTCCCGCCGCTGCGGGACCGTCGGTTCTGTCCCAGCCGGAAGGCCGGTCCTAGCGTCGGAAGTGACGAGACCAAGGAGCGACAGACATGAAGACCTGGACCGTGAACGACGTGATGACCGCGGCGGTCGTGTCGGTGGACACCTCCGCCACCTATCGCGAGCTCGTCGATGTGCTCACCCGTCACCGCGTCAGCGCTGTACCGGTCGTCGACGCCTTTCAGCACGTGGTCGGTGTTGTGTCCGAGGCCGACCTGCTGCGCAAGGTCGAGTACGAGGGGGACGGAACAGCCCGGCTGTTCGAGTCACGCCGCCGGCGCGGCGAGCGGGCCAAGGCAGGCTCGCGAACGGCGGCCGACCTGATGAGCAAGCCTCCGGTGACCGCCCTGAGCGGCACGTCGATCGCCGCGGCGGCACGGCTGATGGACGCCGAGGACGTGAAGCGCCTGCCGGTGATCGACGATCTGGGCCGCCTGATCGGCATCGTGTCCCGCGGCGATCTGCTCAAGGTGCATCTGCGTCCCGACGACGAGATCCTCGCGGACGTCGAGGCCGAGGTGATCGAGCCGTTCCTCGTCGAGGACTCGGCGAAGGTGAACGCTGCCGTGGTCAACGGCGTCGTCACCCTGAGCGGCAAGGTCGACCGGGGTTCGTCGGTCGACATCGCCACCCGGTTGACCCGGCGCATCCCGGGTGTCGTGGACGTGATCTCCGCACTCGAGTTCGCCTACGACGACCGCGAGGCGCTGACCTCGGGCATGTTCTTCGGTGTCGCGTGACCGCGATCGCCGGGAGAGGAAACGTCATGACTGTGGAGACTCTCGTGGCTCAAGGGCTGCGGGCACTCGACGAGTACGCCGTCTTCGACCAGGAACAGATCGACCGGATCGTCAAGAAGGCGTCCGTGGCGGCCCTCGATCAGCACGCCACGCTGGCCCGGCTCGCGGTCGAGGAGACCGGCCGTGGCGTGTTCGAGGACAAGGCGGTCAAGAACCTGTTCGCCTGCGAGCACGTTACCCACAGCATGGCCGAGCTGCGTACGGTCGGGGTGATCGCCGAGGACGAGATCAACGGCATCGTGGAGATCGCCGACCCGGTCGGGGTGATCGCGGGCATCACGCCGGTCACCAACCCCACCTCGACGACGATCTTCAAGGCGCTGATGGCGCTCAAGACCCGCAATCCGATCATCTTCGCGTTCCACCCGGCGGCGCAGCGGTGCAGTGCCGCGGCGGCTCGCGTGGTCCGTGATGCCGCGATCGCGGCCGGCGCGCCCGAGCACTGCATCCAGTGGATCGGAGAACCGTCGGTGGAGACGACCACCGCGCTGATGCACCACCCGGGTATCGCGACGATCCTGGCCACAGGCGGCAACAGCATGGTCCGCGCCGCCTACTCAGCCGGCAAGCCCGCGCTGGGTGTCGGCGCCGGCAACGTCCCGGCGTACGTCGAAGTCAGTGCCAACCTCCGCCGGGCCGTACACGACATCGTGCTGTCCAAATCGTTCGACAACGGCATGATCTGCGCCTCCGAACAGGCCGTCATCCTCGACGACGCCATCTACGACGACGCGCTCGCCGAGTTCGGCCGGCTGCATACGTACGTCGCCACGCCCGCCGAGAAGGCGCAGCTGGAGCAGTTCATCTTCGGCGTCGCGGCCGACGGCACGGGATGCGACGACGACCGGCTCAACCCGGACGTCGTCGGCCGGCCCGCCTCGTGGATCGCCGAGCAGGCCGGCTTCCGCGTGCCACCGGATACCTCGATCATCCTGGCCGAGGTCGACGAGGTCGGCCCGCGTGAGCCGCTGACCCGCGAGAAGCTCGCGCCTGTGCTGGCCGTGCTGCGTGCCCGTTCCCGCGAGGAGGGCTTGAGCCTTGCCGCTCAGATGGTGGAGTTCCACGGGCTCGGGCACAGCGCGGTCATCCACACCGAGGACGGCGAACTGGTCAAGGAGTTCGGTGGCCGGATGAAGGCCGTACGGATCATCTGGAACTCGCCGGCATCGCAGGGCGGTATCGGCGACATGTACAACGCGTTCCTGCCCTCGCTCACACTGGGCTGCGGCAGCTACGGCGGCAACTCGGTGTCGAACAACGTCTCGGCGGTCAACCTGATCAACATCAAGCGGATCGGCCGGCGCACCAACAACCTGCAGTGGTTCAAGGTGCCCTCGAAGATCTACTTCGAGCCGCACGCGATCCGCTACCTCACCGACATGCCCGACGTTCAGCGCGTCACAGTGGTCACCGACGAGACGATGACTCGCCTCGGCTTCGTCGACCGGATCAACCGGGTGTTGCAGAGCCGGCCCAACCGGGTGGCTCTGCAGATCATCGACGATGTCGAGCCGGAGCCGCGGATGACGACCGTGGACCGAGGCGCCGCGCTGATGCGCTCGTTCCGGCCGGACACCATCATC
>DASRYP010000533.1:0-8674 GCA_035687165.1 Actinoplanes sp.
CCGCCGGCGGTCAGGTCCGGCTCCAGTTGGTGAGCGGTTCCGACCCGGCCGACTTCACCGTCCTTCTTGCCACCCGAGAAACGGCCGGGGAGATGTGCCTGCGGGGTGGCACGAACATCACGGTCAGCGGACGCCCGTACACGTCCTGCCGGACCACCGGGCGGGCGATCATCAACCTGGACCGGTGGCGGCTCTCGGCCGCTCCGTACGTGCGGGCCAAGGTTCCCCTCGTCACCTATCGGCAATATGTGATCAACCACGAGGTCGGTCACGAGCTGGGACACCATCACCAGGGTTGCCCGAAGGCCGGTGGGCCGGCCCCCGTCATGGTGCAGCAGACCCTCACGCTGCGCGGTTGCCGGGCGTACGCGTGGCCTCGGCTCGGCGGGAAAGCGCTGACCGGCCCGTCGCTGTGAACGCCGCCGAAAAATTCCCACGTCCCGCGATCCGGGCCGGTTAGGAACGTCATGGCCGACGACCGCCATCACGAGCGACAATGGTGAGCGATCCTTACCGTCAACCCGGGGAGTTAACGTGGCACTGCCCCCGCTCGTAGAGCCGGCCGCAGAGCTTTCGATCGATGAGATCCGCCGTTACTCGCGGCACCTGATCATCCCGGATGTTGGGATGACGGGTCAGAAGCGGCTGAAGAACTCCAAGGTCCTGGTCGTCGGCGCGGGCGGCCTCGGCTCGCCGGCGCTGCTCTACCTGGCCGCCGCCGGCGTGGGCACGCTGGGCATCGTCGACTTCGACACGGTCGACGAGTCCAACCTGCAGCGCCAGATCATCCACGGCGTCTCCGACGTCGGCCGGCCGAAGGCCGAGTCCGCCGCCGCGAGCATCCACGAGGTCAACCCGCTGGTGAATGTGGTCATCCACAACACCGCACTCGACCGCGACAACGTCAAAGAGATCTTCAGCCAGTACGACCTGATCGTCGACGGCACCGACAATTTCGCGACGCGTTACCTGGTCAACGACGCCGCCGTGCTACTCGGAAAGCCGTACGTCTGGGGTTCGATCTATCGCTTCGACGGCCAGGCCTCCGTCTTCTGGGAGGAGCACGGTCCCTGCTACCGCTGCCTCTACCCGGAGCCCCCGCCGCCCGGCATGGTGCCGAGCTGCGCCGAGGGCGGCGTCCTCGGCGTGCTCTGCGCGTCGATCGGCTCGATCCAGGTCAACGAGGCGATCAAGCTGCTCACCGGCATCGGTGAGCCGCTGGTCGGCCGGCTGATGGTCTACGACGCCCTCGAGATGGAATACCGCAAGATCAAGGTCCGCAAGGACCCGAACTGCGCGCTCTGCGGCGACAGCCCCACCGTCACCGACCTGCTCGAGGACTACGAGGACTTCTGCGGCGCGGTCTCGCCGGAGGCCGAGGAGGCGACCCTCGACGCCACGATCACCGCTCGCGAGCTGAAGGACTGGCAGGACAGCGGCAAGGACCTCTTCCTCGTTGACGTCCGCGAGCCCGCCGAGTGGGAGATCAACCGGATTCCGGGCGCGACCCTGATCCCCAAGGGCGAGATCCTGTCCGGCGAGGCGCTGGCCCGCTTCCCGCAGGACCGGCAGATCGTGCTGCACTGCAAGTCGGGTGTGCGCTCGGCCGAGGCGTTGGCGGCACTCAAGGCGGCCGGCTTCAAGGACGCCGTGCACGTTCAGGGCGGGATCGTCTCCTGGGTCAACACCGTCGACCCCTCGCAGCCGTCGTACTGATTCCGCGATCGGGTGATGACGCTGGGGAGCCATTCCATGACTTCCCAGCGTGATCGCGGTGTGACGGAACGGACCTAGTGGACAGTTCACAAGACGGCACAGCGGAATGCAGGTCCGGGTTGTAGCGTCACGGTCGTGGTAGACATCGACGCTGCGATCGGTTATGTCGTCGCGCACGGCGACCCCGTCGAGCGGGCGCGTCTGGGATACCTCCGCACCGGGCTGCGCCCCGACTCGCACGTCCTCGACCGCATCGTGGCCGGGCAGACCGCGGCCGGTGGCTGGCCCGCCTCGACCGACGCGGTGGTCAGCTCGGTCGACGCCACCTGCTTCCGCCTCAACGAGCTCGACGACCTGGGCGGCCTCAGCGGCGAGCCGGTCGACCGGGCCCTCGGCTGGCTGGCCGGCGCGCAGCGCCAGGACGGTACGTGGCAGGAGGCTGAGGAGCTCGCCCCCGAGGCGCCGGCCTGGGCGATGCCCGGCGATCCCGAAGCCACCCTCTATCTGACCTGCCTCGCCGGCTTCTGGATGACCCTGGCCGAGTTCGAGGCGCACCCCAACTTCGACGTGCCCGCCCGTTTCGGCCGCACGCTCGGCGCCGCGGCCACCTGGGTGGTCAATCAGATCCAGCCGGACGGCACCTGGCCGTCCTTCCTCGCGGCCGGCTGGCACGCCGCCGGCCTGCTCTACGGTCAGCAATATTTTTACGAGTCGGCGCGGGTGCAGCTCGTGCTCGGCGACCGGCTGGCCGACATGACCCCGGCCGACATCGCCTCGATGGCCGCGGCCCTGCGTCGGGTCAACCTCGGCGACGACTGGCTGCTGCAGAGCGCCCGCAAGCGCCTCGGCGAGACCCAGCGCACCGACGGTGGCTGGGACAGCGCCGAGGGCCCGAACTTCGACGTGAACACGACCCTCACGGTGCTCCGCGGCTGCCGCTGACCTCCCTACTTCCGGGTGTGGCCGGTCTGACTTCCGGGTGTGGCCGGCGCCGTTATTTCCGGGTGTGGCCGTCGCCCGTGACGATGTATTTCGTCGAGGTCAGCTCGGGCAGGCCCATCGGCCCGCGGGCGTGCAGCTTCTGGGTGCTGATGCCGATCTCGGCGCCGAACCCGAACTCGCCGCCGTCGGTGAACCGGGTCGACGCGTTCACCATGACCGCGGCCGCGTCGACGCGCGCCGCGAACCTTCGCGTCGCCGCCACCGACTCGCTCACGATGGCCTCGGTGTGTCCCGTGCCGTAACGGCGGATGTGGTCGAGCGCGTCGTCCAGGGTGTCGACGATCGCCACCGAGATGTCGGCCGACAGATATTCGGTGCCCCAGTCCTCCTCGGTGGCCGGAACCACATCTTCGGAGTACGCCGCCACCTGCGGATCGCCGTGCACCGTGACCCCGGCGTCGGCCAGTTCGGCCAGCATCAGCGGCAGGAACCGGTCGGCGATCGCCGCGTGCACCAGCAGCGACTCCGCGGTATTGCAAGTGGACAGTCGCTGCGTCTTGGAGTTGAGCGCGACCGCCAGCGCCTTTTCGAGGTCGGCCGCTTCGTCCACATAGACGTGACAGTTGCCGACCCCGGTCTCGATCACCGGCACCGTCGACTCCTCGACCACCGCCTTGATCAGCGCGGCGCCGCCGCGCGGGATCAGCACGTCGACCAGGCCGCGCGCCCGCATCAGTTCCTTGACCGAATCACGGCTCGTGGCGTCGAGCAACTGGATCGCGTCGGCCGGCAGTCCGCTGTCGGCCACCGCCTTACGCAACACCGAGACGATCGCGGCGTTCGAGCTGAGCGCCGAACCCGAGCCGCGCAGCAGCACCGCGTTGCCCGACTTGAGGCAGATGCCCGCCGCGTCCGCGGTCACGTTGGGTCGGCCCTCGTAGACGATGCCCACCACCCCGAACGGCACCCGGACCTGCCGCAGCTCCAGTCCGTTGGCCAGCGTCGAGCCGCGCACCACGTCGCCCACCGGGTCGGGCAGCGCGGCCAGCTCGCGCAGCCCCTCGGCCATCGCCTCGACCCGCGCCGGGGTGAGCGCGAGCCGGTCGATCATCGCCTCGGACAGGCCGGCGGTGCGGGCGTTATCCACGTCGACCCCGTTCGCCACCACGATGTCGGGGGAGCGCTCGACGAGGCGGTCGGCCATCAGCAGGAGCGCGCGGTCCTTGTCGGCCCGAGTGGCGGCGGCCAGGTCGATGGAGGCCACGCGGGCATCGGCGGCCTGCTGCAATACGGTCGTCACGGCGTACACCTTTTTATAGAAGGACTAGGTCGTCGCGGTGCACGACCTCTCGTTCATATCCCGGGCCGAGCGCGGCGGCCAACTCGGGGGTAGAGCGTCCCAGCAGTGCGGGCAGTTCGACCGCGTCGTAGTTGACCAGCCCGCGCGCGACCGGCGTCCCGGAACCCGCGTCGACCAGGTCGACCGGGTCTCCGGCGGCGAACGAGCCGTCGACCGCGGTGATGCCGGCCGGCAACAGGGACTTGCGGCGGGCCACCACGGCGGTGACCGCTCCCGGATCGAGATGCAGCCGTCCGCGCGGCGAGGTCGCGTGGGCGAGCCAGAAGAGCCGGGCGGCGGGACGCTTGTCGGCGGCGCGGAAAAGCGTGCCCACCTCTTCGCCGGCCAGCGCGTCGCCGGCCAGGGGAGCGGCGGTGAGCACGACCGGGATGCCGAAACCGGTGGCGATGCGGGCTGCCTCGACCTTGGTGACCATGCCGCCCGTGCCCACCCCGGACCGGCCGGGCGCGGCGATGCTGATGCCCTCGAGGTCGGAGTCGTCGCCCACGTAGGTGATGCGGCGGGACGACGGGTCCGCGGGTTTGCCGGTGTAGAGCGCGTCCACGTCGGAGAGCAGCACGAGCAGGTCGGCGTCGACCAGGGCGGCCACCAGCGCGGCGAGCCGGTCGTTGTCGCCGAAGCGGATCTCCTCGGTGGCGACCGTATCGTTCTCGTTCACGATCGGCAGGGCGCCCAGATCGAGCAGCTTGCGCAGCGTCCGGTACGCGTTCCGGTAGTGCACCCGGCGGGTCACGTCGTCGACCGTGAGCAGCACCTGGCCGACCGTCAGACCGTGGCGCGCGAACCCCGCGGCGTACCGCCCGATGAGTAGCCCCTGCCCGACCGACGCGGCCGCCTGCTGGGTCGCCAGGTCGCGCGGCCGGCGCGGCAGGTGCAGCGGGGCCAGCCCGGCGGCGATCGCCCCGCTCGAGACCAGCACCACCTCGCACCCCGCGGACGCGAGCTTGCCGAGCACGTCGACCAGTTGGTCGACGCGTTCGTCGTCGATTCCGCCGGCGGCCGTGGTCAGGGATGAGGAACCCACCTTGACCACGATCCGGCGCGCACCGGTCACCAGTTGTCGCACCGGCCAATTGTGCTCGGGCGGGCCGCCGGGACCGGTCCGACATCCCATATCGTGGCCCGAGTGACACCGCGGGAGTACGTCGAGGAGGTGCTTTCACTCGTTGAGCGCATCCCCGAGGGCCGCGTGATGTCGTACGGGGCGATCGCCGACGCCCTGGCCGACGTCTCGGGGCGCAACTCCGCCCGGCAGGTCGGTACGATCATGGCCCGGCACGGCGGCGGTGTGCCGTGGCACCGCGTGGTGACCAGTTCGGGGCGCTTGCCGCCCGGCAATGAGCAGGAAGCACGTCAGCGGCTGCGGTCCGAGGGCACGCCACTGAAGGGGGAGCACGTGGACATGGCCCGAGCGAGCTGGCAGCCCTGATGCGGACCGGTCAGGCCAGCCGGACGGCGATGAGCGCGGCCCGCTATCGCGCGGCTGGCTGGGTGTGGTGCCCTACCTGACCCGCGCGGGTTTCGACGAGACGTTGCGGGTCGTCGCCGCCCGGCCGGGGAACGAGGTCGTCTTCGACTACGCGCAGTCGCCCTCGCGGATGGCCCCGGACCGGCGGGAAGCGCTCGAGGCCCGGGCGGCGCGAGTGGCGAAGCTCGGTGAGCCGTGGCTGACGTATTTCGAGCCGGACGAGATCGCCGGCCAGCTCACCGGTCTCGGCTTCGATCACATTGAGGATCTCGGGCCGTCCGGCCTGGCGGCCCAGTTCTTCGGCCGCGACGACATTCCGGCCGACACTCCCGGCGGTCATGTGCTGAGAGCGGTCAGACCAGCCCCATGAGGTACGCGGCCCCGCGCATCTGAAATTCGAAGAAGCCGCGCCGGTCTTCGTCGACCGACCTGTCGAGCTGCCCGAACAGCTCGGCGCTGATCGCCCCGCCGAGGTGGAGAAACGCCGAAAGCGCGGCGGCGACCAGCTGGGGTGGCACGCCGGGCGTGAACTGCGCGGCGACCACGGCCAACTCCTCCGCGTACCGGCCGGTGATCGGTTCCCGTTCGGCGATCTTTCCCTGCTCGTACGCACCCCGGACGAGATCCGCGATCAGCAGGATCACCCGCGTCGCCGGCCCGATGGTGTCCTGCGGCGCCTGATAACCGGGCACCGGGCTGCCGTAGATGAGCGCCCACTGATGCGGGTCGGCCAAGGCCCATTCCCGTACGGCCGAGGTCAGCGCCAGAAATCGGTCGAGCGGCTCCTTCCCGGCAGTTCGGGCGGTCGCTTGTTCCGCCGTGTCGCCGACCGAGTTGTACGCGTCGATGATGAGCGCGGTCAGCAGTTCGTCGCGGCTCGCGAAGTACCGGTAGACCGCCGACGAGGCCATGCCCAGGTCACGAGCGACCGCGCGGAGCGACAGGTTCGCCCCGTCGGTAGCCAGGTGGCGGCGCGCGACCGTCTTGATTTCTTCGGTCATCTCGGCCCGGACGCGGGCGCGTACTCCTGAGGCGCTCATGGAGACCAGTGTGCCACGACGAGAGCAGTGCTCTTGCTTTCGGCGCCCATCCATGTAATCGTTGTTCTCAACAGAGAGCAGTGCTCACAAAGGAGAACAGCAATGTCGAACCACGTCGTCGTCGGCTCCGGCCCGATCGGTTCCTCGATCGCCCGTCTCCTCGCCGAGCGGGGCGAGCAGGTCCGCATGATCACCCGCAGCGGTGGCGGTCCGGCGCACCCACTGATCGAGCGGGTCGCCGCCGACGCCTCCGACGCCCGCCGGCTCACCGAGCTCACCCAGAGCGCGCCGGCCCTCTACAACTGCGCCAACCCGCGCTACACCGACTGGGAAAAGCTCTGGTACCCGATGAACGACGCGATGATCGCCGCGGCGAAGTCGGCCGGCGCGGTCTACGTCATCACCGGAAACCTGTACGGGTACGGGCCTCAGCCCGGCGGGCACATGACGGAGATCAGCCCGCTCGCCGCCGTCGGCCGCAAGGGCAAGGTGCGGATCAAGATGTGGCGCGATGCGCTCGCCTCCGGCGTGCGCACGGTCGAGGTGCGCGGCTCCGACTACCTCGGCGCGGGCGCGATCGGCATCTTCTCGTCGGTGCTGCTGCCCGCCATCGACTCCGGTCGCGCGGCGTGGGCGCCCGGCAACACCGACCTGCCGCACAGCTTCACCTATACCGGCGACATGGCCCGCACGATGATCGCCCTGGCGCACGACGACCGGGCGTGGGGCCAGGCCTGGCACGCGCCGACCGCTCCTGCCATCAGTATCCGCGCGCTGGCCGACCGCTACTGCGACCTGGTCGGCAAGCCGCGCCTGACGATCCACAAGCTGCCGCGCTTCGTGATGCACACGGCCGGCCTGGTGCACCCCATGTCCCGGGAGATGGCCGAGATGGACTACCAGTTCTACGCGCCGTTCCACCTCGACAGCTCGCTCACCGAGCGCACCTTCGACCTGCAGCCGACCCCCATCGAGGTGGGCATCCGCGAGACCGCCGACGACGCGAAGGCCATCGCCGCCCGCCGAATGTGAGCTCAGGTCAGCGACCGCTCAGAGCAGCAGGCCGATGCCGGCGCGGCGGGGATCGCCCGCGGCGCCGGCCTGGCCGACCGCGGTGACCCCCCCGAAGTAGTGGTTGAGCCCCGGCCACTGCTTGATCCGCCAGCCGGCCGCGGCCAGCACAGCCAACTCGGCACGGGGATAGCCCGGCTCGACGTGCACGGTGTCGTCGACGACGTGGAAGCGCGGCCGCCCGATCGCTGCGGTCATGTCGAGCCCGTCGACCAGCACGCCGAGCAGTGTGTCGACCAGGGCGGTGCGAATGCGGCTCGCACCGGCCGACCCCGCCGCCACGGCCAGCGCCCCGTCCGGGTCGATCACCACGAGCGGGCACATGTTCGACGACATCCGTTTGCCCGGCATCAAGTCGTCGGTGAGCAACTCGCCCTCGCCGAGCATCGAGTTCAGGTTGACGCCGAGGCCGGGGAGCCAGACCCCGGAACCCAGCCCCAGCGTCGTGGTGATCACGCAGGCGTTGCCGTCGGCGTCCACCACCGAGACGTTGGTCGTGTCACCGATCTTCTGCCGGCCCTGGTCGCGCAGTGCCGTGGCGACACTGGCCGCACGGCCTGGCAGCGTCAGGTCGGCGGGAAGCGCGGCGATCGTATCGACCGTGCGGTTGAGGTCGTGCCGCGCGAGCACCTGGTGACCGGCGAGCATCGTGCGGTCGACGAGGGTCTCCAGGACGCGATAATCGGCCAGATCGCGCCGGCCCAGGCTGCCCCCGGCCGCGCGAACCGTATCGACCATCACCGCCGCGTAATCGCCGGTGTAGAAGACCTCCGGGCCGGCCTCGGCGAGGGTCGTCATCGCGGTGCCCAGCCCCGGATGGAACAGCCGGTCGCCGCCCTGCAGCCGACGCCCGTTCGGGGTGTAGATCTCGGCACCCTCGCCCCAGGCCAGCGCCGGGGCGCAGGAGTCGAGGGTCTCCGCGTGCGCGGTCGGCACGGGAACGCCCTCGATCGCCAGGTGGATGGCCGGCGCCACGACTTCGGCCCAGGGGAGCCGACCCCAGCGCTGGTGCACCTCACCACAGCCGGCCGGCACACCGGGAACCGCGACGCTGGCCCCACCGATCGAATAGACCTG
>DASRYP010000534.1:0-2310 GCA_035687165.1 Actinoplanes sp.
CGGCGCAACCGGGACAACTCGGCCCGCACGGTCACCGGGCTCGCGTCGTCGCCGTAGAGGCCGAAGCCCAGCTCGTCGCCTGTACTGCCCGCGGGGTGGGCCAGCAGCAGCACCAGCAGCTCGGAATGGCGGCGGCCCAGCCGCCACCGCCGGCCCTCGAAGGTCAGCAGCGCCTCGTTGCGGCCCAGCGTGACCAGCGAGCCCGCGGTCGCCGCGGAGGCGAGCTGACTACTCAGATAGGCCTCGGCGGCCAGCGCGGTGGCCCGCACGAGCGCGAGGCTGTGCGGGTTGGCCAGGTGATCGCCGCCGGTGACGTCGATGGCGCCCAGCAACTGGCCGGTACCCGGGTCGTGGATCGGCGCCGCCGCGCAGGTCCAGCGCTGCACTGGGCGGCTGAAGTGCTCGGTCGCGAAGATCTGCAGCGGGTGATCGATCGCGAGGGCCGTGCCCGGGGCGTTCGTGCCGGCGTGCGCCTCGTCCCAGCGGGCGCCGGGCACGAAGTTCATCTGCTCGGCCCCGCGCAGCACCTTGGCCGTGCCCTCGACCCAGAGGAGCCTGCCGTACGCGTCGCAGACCGCCATCAGATGCTCGCCGTCGTCGGCCAGGCCGCCCAGCAGGTTGCGGAAGATCGGCAGCACCCGGGACAGGGGGTGGGCGGCGCGGTAGGTCTCCAGGTCGTCGTCGCTCAGCTCGATCGGGGCGGTGGCGTCGGGGCCGGACAGGGCGACCGCCGAGCGCCGCCACGAGTCCGCGACGATCGACCGGACGGGGGGACCACTTTTGGTGTCTCCCGCCTCGCCCGTCACGAACCGCTCGTGGGCACGCCCGACTTGCCTCATGCGCTCGACAGGGTCGGCGCCGGCGTCCAGGGCGAGCCACGGGTTAGGCACGGAGGCACCTCCAGTCTTCCCCATCGTGACCCGCATCACGGCCTGCGACAAGCTCTGTTCGGCTGAGCGTGGTGATCCGGACCGGATCTCGTAACGGTGATGCTGCCTCGTTGCCGTCTGCTCGTCGCACGGGCTCCGATACTCTCGGCGGGTCAACGGAGTGTGCCGAGGGGGAGCAGTGTCTGACCTGTCCAAGATCGTCAAGGCGTACGACGTCCGGGGAATCGTTCCGGACCAGTTCGACGAGGCGGTCGCCAGGGCCCTGGGCACGGCGTTCGTCGAGATGCTGCGGGAGTCGGGCGACGACGCCGACCAGATCGTCCTCGCCCACGACATGCGCGACTCCGGTCCCGGCCTGGCCGCCGCGTTCGCCCGGGGTGCCAACTCCGCCGGCGCCACCGTGGTCAACATCGGGCTCGCCTCGACCGATCAGCTCTACTACGCGTCCGGCTCGCTCGGCCTGCCCGGCGCCATGTTCACCGCCAGCCACAACCCCGCTCAGTACAACGGCATCAAGCTCTGCCGCGCGGGCGCCAAGCCGGTCGGCCAGGACAGCGGGCTGGTGGTCGTGCGGCAGCGCGCCGAGGCCCTGCTCGACGACCTGAACGCCGAGGCCGACGGTCCGTCCCGGGTCGAGACGCGGGAGCTGCTCGGGGCGTACGCGGAGCACCTGCGCTCGCTGGTCGACCTCTCCGGGATCCGCCCGCTCAAGGTGATCGTGGACGCGGGCAACGGCATGGGCGGCCACACCGTGCCGGCCGTCCTGGGCGACCAGGTGCTGCCCGCGCTGCCGCTCGAGATCGTGCCGCTCTACTTCGAGCTGGACGGCTCGTTCCCCAACCACGAGGCCAACCCGCTCGACCCGGCCAACCTGGTCGACCTGCAGGCGGCCATCCGCGCGCAGGGCGCCGACATCGGCGTCGCGTTCGACGGCGACGCCGACCGCTGCTTCATCATCGACGAGAACGGCGACCCGGTCTCGCCCTCGGCCGTCACCGCCCTGGTGGCCCGCCGCGAGCTGGCCAAGTTCCCGGGCAGTACGGTCATCCACAACTTGATCACCTCGATCGCGGTGCCCGAGATCATCCGCGAGAACGGCGGCACTCCGGTGCGCAGCCGGGTGGGCCATTCGTTCATCAAGGCCGAGATGGCGCGGACGAACGCGGTCTTCGGCGGCGAGCACTCGGCGCACTACTACTTCCGCGACTTCTGGTTCGCCGACACCGGCATGCTGGCCGCCATGCACGTCCTGGCCGCGCTCGGCGGCCAGGACCTGCCACTGTCCGAGCTGGCCGCCGAGTACGAGCGCTACAGCGCCTCCGGCGAGATCAACTCCACGGTGGCCGACGCGAAGGCCAAGGTCGCCGAGGTCCGCTCGGCCTTCCCGAACGCCACCGTCGACGAGCTGGACGGCATGACG
>DASRYP010000535.1:0-2101 GCA_035687165.1 Actinoplanes sp.
CCCAGTCCCAGCAGACTGCCGATGCGTTGACCAAGGCCACCGGCCGCCCGGTCGAACTGGTGCGTATCGTCACGGCCGGCGACCGTTCGGCGGCCCCGGTCGCCCAGCTCGGCGTGGGCGTCTTCGTCTCGGCGCTGCGCGACGCCTTGATCGCCGGCGAGATCGACTTCGCCGTCCACTCGTACAAAGACCTGCCCACGGGCGCGCACCCGGGACTGCACATCGCGGCCGTCCCACCGCGTGAGGACCCGCGCGACGTCCTGATCTCGAAGGGCGACCGCCTGCTGGCCGAGCTTCCGCCCGGTTCCGTGATCGGAACCGGCGCGGTGCGCCGAATCGCGCAACTGCGGGCTTTGGGCCTAGAGTTGCAGGTCACGCCGATCCGCGGAAACATCGACACTCGGATCGCCCGGGCCAAGGGGCCCGAGGCCGATCTGGACGCCGTTGTCATCGCACGGGCCGGTGTGGCACGTCTCGGCCGGACCGCCGAGATCACGGAGACGCTCGACCCGATGCTCATGCTGCCCGCCCCGGCCCAGGGCGCGCTGGCGGTGGAGTGCCGGATCGACGACGCGGACCTGGTCGAATTGCTGGCCGCGCTCGACCACGCACCGTCCCGCGCCGCCGTCCTGGCGGAGCGGGCGATGCTCGCCACGCTCGAGGCCGGATGCTCCGCCCCGGTCGCGGCACACGCCGAACTTGCCGAAGGCGAGGACGGCGACGAGATTTACCTGCGCGGTGCGGTGATCAGCCCGGATGGGGTTCGAGCCATCCGGCTGTCGCGTACCGGAACGCCCGCCGACGCGGCGGAGATCGGCAAGGCGCTCGCCGCCGATCTCCTCGACGCCGGCGCCGACACCCTGATCGGGAGCACAGAATGACCACCCGCACCGCCCGCAAGCCAGCTGGACGCATCGCGTTCGTCGGCGCCGGACCAGGCGACCCGGAGCTGTTGACCCGCCGCGCGCATGCCGCGCTCACCGATGCCGACCAGGTGGTCTATGACCGAGGCGTCCCCGAGTCCCTGCTGACCGCGATCCGGTCGGAGGCCAAGGCGGAGGCTCAGTTCAGCCCGGCCGAGGGAGCACCCGGCGATGTCGCCAAGGTGCTGCTCTCGGCGGCCAAGTCCGGCCTGGCCGCCGTCCACCTCGTGGCCGGCGACCCGTTCGGCAGTGAGTCCGTGGTCAAGGAGGTGCAGGCGGTCGCTCGTACCGCGGTGCACTTCGAGGTCGTGCCCGGTCTCGGCCAGGCCGAGGGCGTGGCCACGTACGCCGGTGTGCCGCTGCCCGGCGTCCGCGTGACCGCCGACGTCGGTGACATCACCGCGCTCGACTTCGACGCGCTCGCCACCGCGGCCCTCAAGGGCTCCTTCGCGGTCGCGGTGGACGCCGGCGACCTCGCCGCCGTACGCGACGGCCTGCTCGCCGCGGGTGTCGAGCCCGGCACCCCGGTCGCGGTGACCGGCGACGGCACCGGCGAGACGCAGTACACGACCACCTCGACAGTCGACAGCTTCGTCGCCGCCGCGCTCGGCTTCACCGGCCGCGTGGTACTGACGGTCGGCTCCGAGGTCTCCGAGCGCGACACCATGAGCTGGTGGGAGAACCGCCCACTGTACGGCTGGAAGGTCCTGGTGCCGCGCACCAAGGAGCAGGCGGGCGCGATGAGCGCGCGGCTGCGGGCCTACGGCGCGATCCCGTGCGAGGTGCCGACCATCGCGGTCGAGCCCCCGCGCACCCCGGCGCAGATGGAGCGCGCGGTCAAGGGCCTGGTCGACGGCCGGTACGCCTGGGTCGTCTTCACCTCGGTCAACGCGGTCCGCGCGGTCTGGGAGAAATTCGCCGAGCACGGCCTGGACGCCCGCCACTTCGGCGGCGTGAAGATCGCGTGTATCGGCGAGGCCACCGCCGAGGCCGTCCGCGCCTTCGGTATCCAGCCCGAGCTGGTTCCCGCCGACGACCAGTCGAGCGAGGGCCTGCTGGCCGAGTTCTCGCCGCACGACGAGATTCTCGACCCGGTCGGCCGGGTGCTGCTGCCGCGCGCCGACATCGCCACCGAGACGCTGGCCGCGGGCCTCATCGAGCGCGGCTGGGAGGTGGAC
>DASRYP010000536.1:0-4963 GCA_035687165.1 Actinoplanes sp.
AGAGGCCGATGAACCAGATCGTCCACTGTGGCGCCACGGTCAGCACGAGGCCGGCCAGCGCGATCACCGCACCGTAGTCGCGGACCAGCTTGACCAGCCGCACCGGCAGTGATCGGCTGGTCACCATGCTGGTGGGGTTGTCGCCGGTCTGCATCACCGAGGTCACCAGGTTGACCATCCAGGTGCCGGCGAACGCGGCCAGCAGCCATGCCGGGGTGTCGGGCACCTGCGCCTCGGCCGTCGCGGCCAGCGCCGCCACCAGCGAGATCTGCACCGCCACGTCGCAGAGCACGTCGAGACGGCCGCCGGCCGCGCTGGTCTGCCGGGTGACCCGGGCGAGCTGGCCGTCGGCGCAGTCGAACGCGTACGCGATCTGCCAGCCGACCAGCGCGAGCAGGCCGATCGGCCAGGCCCAGACCCGGCCGTCGGCGATCGGCTCGGCGGCCGCGATGACCACGATCGAGACCAGGCCGCCGATGCCCAGGTTGAGCACGGTCAGCACGGTCGGGGCCAGGCGATGCTTGTGCGCGAACACCGCGATCCGCGCGCCGATCCGCTGGCTCAGGGCTTCGCTGAACAGGCCGCCACCGCGGTTGACCGCGTAGTAGTCGGCCGTCGTCGGCACGCCGCCCGCGGAGTAGACCGAGCCCGTGCCGGGATCAGTGGTTTTGGACGGCTTTGACATAGTGCGCCAGCTTTCCGCTGATCTCGTCGGGGGTCATGGCCAGGTGCTCGAGGATCGTGTAGCGGTCGGGGCGGGTGCGCGGGGCGAATTCGACGGCCTCGACGAACTGCTCGGCCGTCAGCCCCACGTCGCCCGGGACCCGCGGCAGCCCGTGCCGGGCCAGGCACTCCGACATCTGGGCGAAGCGCCGCTCGTCGCCGCGCAGGAACGTGCAGAACAGCGCGCCCAGCCCGGCCAGTTCGCCGTGCGAGGCGGTGCCCGGAAAGAGCGAGTCGATGGCGTGCATGATCTCGTGGCAGCCGCCGCTGGCGGGCCGGCTGCTGCCGCAGACCGCCATCGCGAGGCCGCTGGAGATCAGTGCCTCGGCGAGGACCGTCACGAAGGCGTCGTCGTTGAGGTCGCCCGGCATGCTGAGCACGGCCTCGGCGCCCATCCGGGCCAGCGACGCGGCCAGGCCGTCGACCGGCTCGCCGCGGATCTCGCGGGCCAGTTCCCAGTCGGCCAGCGCGCTGATGTTGCTGATCGCGTCGCCGATGCCGCCGCGGTTGACCCGGTCGGGGCCGGTCTCGACGAAGTCCAGGTCGACGATCACGGCGAACGGGATGTGCACCCCGTACGAACCCTTGATGCCGTCGTTGATCAGGCTGGCCACCGGCGAGGCGATGCCGTCGTTGCCCAGGCTGGTGGCGACCGAGACCATCGGCAGGCCCCACCGGCTGGCCGCGTATTTCGCCACGTCGACCGTCGTGCCGCCGCCGATGCCGACCACCGCGTCGTACGGCCGGGAGCGCAGCTTGTCGGCCAGCTCGAGAGCCGCGTCGAGGGTGGCGCCGGTCGTCGTGAACACGTCGGCCGACGCGAGGGACGGCCGGATCAGCTCGGCGATGCGTTCGCCCTGTCCGGGGCCGACCACCACCGCCACGTCGCCGCCCGCCGAAATGCGCCCGTCGGCCAGGAGCTTGCCCAGGTCGGCGATCGCACCGCGGCGCACGTGGAGGTGCAGCGGCGCCTGCACGCTGCGGGCTAGTAGCGGCATGCGATCTCCCGGGCCTTGGCCAGATCGTCGTGGTTGTCGACCTCGACCCAGTCGACCGTGCCGATCTCGGCGGCGCGGACCTCGCCGCCACGGTTCGCGAACTCCTGGAACCCGTCCTCGTAGTAGCGGTCCGGGTCGCGCTCCCAGGTCACCTTGAGCGCGTCGGCCAGCGCGGACGCGGCCGACGCCTCGATGACATTGGCGCCGATGTACTCCCCGAAAGCCGCGGCCGGCTCCATCAGCTTCGTAATTTTGGTGAGCTGGCCATCCGCATTGAAGACGGTCTTCATCTCCTCGTCAGCCAGTTTCTTCACAGTATCGACGGCGAGCAGAATGCTCGGGCCGCGCTGCGCGAGGAGGGTCCGTTCGACGCTGATCGGGTGCACCGTATCGCCGTTGACCATGAGAACGCCCTGCGCGAAGTGGTCGCGAGCGAGCCAGAGCGAGTACGCGTTGTTCCACTCCTCGGCCTTGTCGTTGTGCACGAGGGAGATCTTCACGCCGTACTTGCTCTCGAACGCGGCCTGACGCTCCTCGACGGCGTTCGCGCGGTAGCCCACCACGATCGTCACGTCGGTCAGCCCGGCCGCCGCCAGGTTGCGCAGCGAGATGTCCATGATCGTGGTCTGCCCGTCGACCGGGACGAGAGCCTTGGGCAGGGCGTCCGTGTACGGACGGAGTCTGCGCCCGGCGCCGGCGGCCAGAATCAGACCGATCATCAGGGATCTCTCCATCTGTGTCTCTCGGAAAAGCTGGTGTCGAGCGGAAAAGCTGGGTATCGAGCCCCGAGGATAACGGCCGCTGTCCCACAGCCCGGACGGCACGAGGCAGACGGAAATTCTATAGAGGCTGCTCGTAAGCTTGTGGCCATGACCGCTGAGCAGCTGATCTCTTTTGCCCGGGGCGCTCCGTCGCTGGACATCATCGACGTCGAGGGCCTCAAGGCCGCCGCCGCGCGCGCCTTCGACGCCGACCCTGCCGGCGTGACCGCCTACGGCACCTCCGTCGGTTACATCCCGCTGCGCGAGTGGATCGCCGAGAAGCACAGTGTGTCGCCGGATCAGGTCATCGTGACGAACGGTTCGCTGCAGGCCGACGCGTTCCTGTTCAACCACCTCGTGCACCCCGGCGACGACGTCGTGGTCGAGAAGCCGACCTACGACCGTACGCTGCTGGCCCTGCAGCACCTCGGCGCCAAGGTGCACCAGGTGACGCTGCAGAAGGACGGCATCGACGTCGACGAACTGCGCGCTCTCCTCGAGTCGGGCGTGCGCCCCAAGCTCGCCCACATCATCCCGAACTACCAGAACCCGGCCGGCATCACGCTCTCCCTCGAGAAGCGTCGCGCCCTGCTCGAACTCGCCGCCGAGTACGGCTTCACCATCTTCGAGGACGACCCGTATGCCGACATCCGGTTCCGCGGCGAGGCGCTGCCCTCGATGCTCTCGCTCGACTCCGACAACCTCGTGGTGCACGCCTCCAGCTTCACCAAGACGGTCTGCCCCGGTGTGCGCGTCGGCTACCTGGTCGGCCCGGCGGCGCTGATCGACGCGATCGCCAAGAAGGCCACCAACCTCTACATCTCGCCCGGCCAGGTCTCCGAGGCGATCGTCCACCAGTTCTGCCTCTCGGGCGACATCGACCGCTCGGTGCGGACGGTGAGCACCGCCCTCGCCGAGCGCGCCCAGGCGCTGGCCGAGTCGCTGCGCAAGCACATCCCCGGCGCGACCTTCACCGAGCCCGACGGCGGCTACTTCCTCTGGGTCGACCTGCCCTCGGACGTCGACGTCGACAAGCTCTTCCCGGCCGCGATGAAGAAGGGCGTGGCCGTCGTCAAGGGCAGCGACTTCCTGCTCGAGGGGGGCAAGAGCTCGGTCCGGCTGGCCTTCTCGGCGGTCACCGTCGACCAGATCGACGAGGGCGTACGCCGCCTGGCCGAGGCCATCGACGAGGTGCGTGCCTGACCCGAACGCGGTGACCGGGTGCCGGGTGGGTGGATGATTGAGCTCGCCCGGCGCTCATCCGTGCGTGCAGTAACCTCGGGCGGTTTGCTCGTGCGTGTGAGGAGGTAGGTCCAGGTGAGCGATCGGAACCGGAACAGGCCGTTGTCGCGAGCCTTCGCCGCACCCGTGCGGGCGATGAACCGCATCCTCGGCACCACTGACGGGCACGCCGACCTCGGCAACGGCCGGGGTGGGCGCAGCTCGGTGGTCGACTGCGCGGTCTACGTGACCGGGCGGCGGCTGCCCGGCGACTTCACGCCCGACGAGGCATTGGCGACGGCGTGTGCGCGCGACGACGCGTTCGTCTGGCTCGGCCTGCACGAGCCGAGCGAGGAGGAGATGACCGCCATCGCCCACACGTACGGTCTGCACGAGCTGGCCGTCGAGGACGCGGTGAAGGCGGAACAGCGGCCCAAGCTGGAGCAGTTCGGCTCGGTGCACTTCCTGGCCATGCGTACCGCCCGGTATGTGCCGCACGGCGAGATGACCGAGAACTCGCAGGTCGTCGAGACCGGCCAGATGATGATCTTTGTGGGCGACCAGTTCGTCATCACCGTGCGACACGGCGACGCCTCCGAGCTGGGCTCGGTCCGCGCCGATCTGGAGTCCCGGCGACCCGAACTGATCGAGCAGGGCCCGTGGGCGGTGGCCTACGCGGTGACCGACCGGGTGGTCGACCACTACGTCGCGGTCGCCGACCGGGTGGAGTCCGATCTCGACCTGATCGAGGAGGGTGTGTTCTCCCGCGATCACGCGAGCCCGATCCCGGCGATCTACCAGATGAAGCGGGAGCTCGTGGAGTTCCGGCGCGCGGTGGTGCCGTTGCAGCGGCCGCTCGCGATGATCGTGGCGATCGTGCCGAAGCGGATCGGCAAATACTTCCGTGACGTGCAGGACCACCTCACCCGGACGGTCGAGCAGGTCTCGTCGTTCGACGATCTGCTCAACTCGATCCTGCAGGCCCGGCTCGCGCAGGTCACGGTCGACCAGAACAACGACATGCGCAAGATCGCGGCGTGGGCGGCCATCGCCACGGTCTGGACCGCGGGCGCCGGCATCTACGGGATGAACTTCGCCTTCATGCCCGAGCTGACCTGGAAGTACGGGTACGCGTCGTGGTGGCTGATCATCCTGGTGATCTCGGTGCTGCTCTACCGTGTGTTCCGGCGCAGCGGCTGGCTGTGAGAATCGGGCCCCCGTTCATCGACGGCGGCCCCTACAGTGACTTAGGTGCCGTCC
>DASRYP010000537.1:0-8651 GCA_035687165.1 Actinoplanes sp.
TGGAGCAGCCCCGTGAGCTGGCCGCCCTGACCGATCAGGAGCGCCGGATCCTGGAGTACGTGGCCGAGGGGCTGACCAACCGCGAGATCGCCGGCCGCATGTTCCTGGCCGAGAAGACGGTCAAGAATTACGTGTCGAGCATGCTCGCGAAACTGGGTCTGGAGAGGCGTACGCAAGCGGCCGTGCTGGCGACCCGCCTGCTCGGAGAGCACCCGTACGCCAACTGACCGTGAAAACGTCGCGTCGACAAGATCCAGTGCGCCCGCACGCGTGATCGTTCCGTGCGTGCCCGAATATTCATATAGTGCACAGGGATCGACTCCCGCGGAACCGGTTCGGTAGCACCCTTACCAGTTCTACCGGCAGGTCACTATGGGCATTTCCATCGATCGTTGCCTATTGTTGAGGCCTCCGTCGATCATGTTGTGGCCGGTCATGGCGTCGCACGGTCCGTACGCCGCTGATCCCCAGGACGCACGACTCTCGTATCCGTGGGCAGGTGATTCCACGGATGGAGGCGTCATGGCAACCCGACGGCCCGCGACGCGCACGTCGAACGCCGGCGCCCGCATGGTCCATACTGGACCGGTAAGCACGTGCCGATGCACGTGCAGATGCGCCGGTGCTGACGTCCGGGGAGGACTCTGATGCGGCTGAGACATCCCTCCGGCCGGATCGTGCATCTCAGTTGTGAGATCGCCTCGCGGACGGCCAGCAATCTACCCGCAGTCATCGCTCAGCTCGACACGTACGGCGCGGTCCGCGCCCGGCTCGGTGCCGACGCCCTCGGCGTGAGCCTCTGGCTTCCTCCCACGCTCGCCGCCGCCCTCGCCGTCGAGAGCCGCGCCCGCACCCGGCTTCGTGCCGAAATCGACGCCCGCAGGCTCGAAGTCGTCACGTTGAGCGGAGCGCCCTTCGACGAGGGCGGCGGCGAGACCCCCGCCTGGACCAAACCGGCCCGCCGCGAATACACCCTCGACCTCGCCCGCATCCTGCTCGACCTGCTCGACGAGGACGCGGTCCGCGGCACCGTCAGCACCACCGGCCTCGGCTCCCGCGACGGCTGGTCCGAGGCGGAAGAGAAGGCCGCCGCGGGCATCCTGCGCCGCCTCTCGCACGGCCTGGCCGACCTCGCCTGGCAGAACGGCCGGGCCGTTCGCGTCGGCTTCCAGCCCGCCGCCGGCCAGGTGCTCGACAGCCCCGAGCAGACCGTGGCCGCGCTCAGCCGCGTGGACAAGGACAGGCTCGGCGTCAGCCTCGACCTCGGCCATGCCGCCCGGCACTGGCCCGACCCGGCGGCCGGCATCGAGACGATCACCGATGCGGGCCTCGCGATCGTCGAGGTCCGCCTGACGGCCGTGGCCGGGTCGACCACGGCCGCTTGGCGCGAAGGCTTGCGCCGGGTCTTCGGCCAGAACGGCCCGCTCACCGAGAACCTGACGCTCGTCGGCCGGGCGACCGAGACCTCCGTCGAGCAGATCGCGGGCGAGGTGGCATACCTCTTGGCCGAGCTCGCCGCCCTCGGCCTCGCGCCGGAGAACGAGCCCTGTCCCGCGCGATGAGGCACACCCTTGCGCCGCCCGCCGATCCGTCTAGAGTCGGTCTTGGCATCGCCGTGACGGGCGGACCGGGTCGTGGGAGGCGCAAACCCCGCCGGTCGTGACGTCCGCGCACGGTCGTGTCGCCGGGCGGCCTTCCCTCGCCGCCCACCTCTGCTGCTCTTTTTCTGAGGGAGAAATCGTCATGGCGCGACCCATCACGCTCTTCACCGGCCAATGGGCCGACCTGCCCTTCGAAGAGGTCTGCCGGCTCGCCTCCGAGTGGGGTTACGACGGGCTTGAGATCGCCTGCTGGGGTGACCACTTCGAGGTCGACCGGGCGCTCGCCGAACCCGACTACATCGACCGCAAGCGCGAGCAACTCGCCAAGTACAACCTCAAGGTCTACGCGATCAGCAACCACCTGGTCGGGCAGGCCGTCTGCGACCACCCCATCGACGAGCGCCACCAGGACATCCTGCCCGCCGACATCTGGGGCGACGGCGACCCCGAGGGCGTACGGACCCGGGCCGCCGAACGGATGAAGGACACCGCACGGGCGGCCGCGCGACTGGGAGTGAAGACGGTCGTCGGCTTCACCGGCTCCTCGATCTGGCACGTCGTCGCCATGTTCCCGCCGGTGCCCCCGGCCATGATCGAGCGCGGCTACCAGGACTTCGCCGACCGGTGGAACCCGATCCTCGACGTCTTCGACGAGGTCGGCGTGCGGTTCGCCCACGAGGTCCACCCCAGCGAGATCGCGTACGACTACTGGACCACCCGCCGCGCGCTCGAGGCGATCGGCAACCGGCCGGCGTTCGGGCTCAACTGGGACCCGTCGCACTTCGTCTGGCAGGACCTCGACCCGGTCAACTTCATCCTCGAGTTCAAGGACCGCATCTACCACGTCGACTGCAAGGACGCCAAGGTCCGCACCGGCGACGGACGGCGCGGCCGCCTCAGCTCCCACCTGCCCTGGGCCGACCTGCGGCGCGGCTGGGACTTCGTCTCCACCGGCCACGGCGACGTGCCGTGGGAGGACTGCTTCCGGGCTCTGAACGCGATCGGCTACGACGGCCCCATCTCGATCGAATGGGAGGACGCAGGCATGGACCGCCTCCTCGGCGCACCTGAGGCCCTGCAGTTCGTCCGGCGCCTGGCCTTCGACGCGCCCACGGCCGCCTTCGACGCCGCGTTCTCGTCCTCGTCCTGACGCCTGAACGGTTGACCTCCAGGAACGGTTGACCTCCAGGAACGGCTGAGGCCGCCCTCACCATCGGGGGCGGCCTCAGAGTTCTCGCGGCTATCTCAGAGGGTGCTACCGGTGGGCTTGCTGTTCGGCGAGGTCGGCGAGGTTACCGAGGTCGACGAGGCCAGCGGCTCCGTCAGGGTCGCGTCGGTGCTGCTGCCCGTCTCCGAGGTGACGTGCAGTTTCTCGCCGAGCTTCGACGACTGGAGCTTGTCCTTGCTCTCGCTGTAAAGCTTGTTCGCCTGCGCCTGAGCGACACCGGCGGCCTCCTGGACCGACGGGTGCTCCCACACCTTCTTGGCACTGGACCGGATCTCTTCGTACTTCTCCCGGCCGGCGCGGCTGCCCAGGACGAAGCCCGCCGCGAGACCGGTGATGAACATCAGCTTTCCGCGCATGATGGCGGCTCCTTCCGTTAGTGACGCGCGAGCGTCGATGTTGCCGTGCATACCCATGCTGCCGCTTTCGTACTCCTGCCGCCCGCGATTCCCACCGGCGACGGCGAGCCGGGTAACCCCTTCGCGCCCTACCCGCCCAGTCATGTACTCTGTTCTCCGGCACCGAGAACGGCCAGGGTGCTGGATGATCCCCTGTAGCTCAATTGGCAGAGCAGCCGGCTGTTAACCGGCAGGTTATTGGTTCGAGTCCAATCGGGGGAGCGTTTACGCAGGTCAGGGCCCACCTCGGTGGGCCCTTAGCCGTACCAGCCCACGTTTTCATCGGTTATTGGTTCTCATCGACGTCTGGGACATGCATGGCGTCTGGCTGGCCCGTGGTGATCACTGCAAACCCGGCTCGACCTCGACCCGGCCGACAAGGCTGTTCGGTGTTGTCCCGGCTGTCGAATCCGTACCGCGCCACCGTTGACCTCGATGTGGTGGACCGGCTGCTCGGCGAGGTACCTCAGCTTGAGGTGCTGCGTGCGACGCCTCCGCTGCCTGACGTGAGGACTGCGAACCAGCGCGGCTCGATGCGTCGAACATGTGTCCTGCGCTCACCCCCGCCCTGACCGGGCGGGGGTGAGCGCCCCCCTCAGCCGCCGTTGGTTCCCGGCGGTGGATCGTTGGTGCACGGGAAGCTGGTGCCGTTGATGACCCGAACCGCGACGTGGGTGGCGGGCGGGGCACCAGCCAGCAGGACTGGCAGGCCCGGTGCGGGATACTGCGCGGTCACCTTCCCCGGCTCGGCGCAGGAGTAGATGTCCGTGTAGTTCACGACGTCGGTGGTGAAGCCGACCGGGCCGAGCAGGGCGTTCGCCTCGGCCACGGTCTTGCCGAGCACGCTGGGCATCGGGGTCCGGCCGTCGGTACGCAGTGAGCGTTCCAACCGGACCCACCCGGACCAGTTGCCGGGGAGTGTCTGCCACCGGTGGAAGACCTGGCCGCTCTGGTCGGTGGCGAACAGTTCGATCGCACCGTCCGACCGGCCCTCCGCCGTCACGTGGTGGAACCGGCCCTCCTGCTTCGACCAGTTCGACCAGTCGGTGAGGGTGTCCGGCTTGTTCTGCCACCGGTGCCACAGGTTTCCCTCGGTGTTGGTGCCGAAGATCTCCAGCCGGCCGTCGGCGTTGTGCGACATCGCCAGGGTGCTGAGCTTCCCGTCCATCGGCATCCAGCCGTTGAAGGCGCCCAGCAAGCCCTGTACGCGGTGCTGGACGGCGCCGGTCGAGGTGAGCGCGAACAGTTCCATCACTTGGTCGCGGTTCACGTCGGCGGCGATCTGGCGTATGGTCCCGGAACCGTCGAGGACCGTGGGCGGGTCCCACCACGGCGAGTCCACGCCGTGCTGTTTGCGCTGGCTGAGCACCCCGGCCGCGTCGACGTGGAAGAGGATCAGCCGGTTGTCGTAATTGAGCGCGACGGCCAGCGCCCGGGCCTTGCCCTCCAGCTGCACCCAGCCGCCCCAGGTCGACGACCCGGCGGCCGTCTGCGTGTTGATGATGATGTCGTCCGACGCGGTGACGGCGAAGACCGTGATGCGTCCGTCGTGCTGCCGGCGGGCGGTGGCCATCCGGGCGGCGGCGCCGGGGAACGGGGTGAGGCCCTCCCACGACGGGGTGCCCGCCTGGTTCTCCACCCGGGTGCCGATCGCCGAGCCGTTCGCCTGGACCAGCAGCATCTTGCCATCACTCTGGCGCTGAGCCCCGATCGTGGTCCCGTACTCGGGCACCTGGTTCTGCAGTGACAGACCGTATTCGGCGGCATAACCCTGGTTGAGGTACTTCAGCGCCGGGCCGTCCCGCACGTCGCACCAGCCGTCGCCGTCCACGTCGCCGACCTGCACCTCGGCGGTCTTCTTGGGCGACTGGTAGAGGTAGACGTAGCGGCCCAGCCGGCTGGATCGGAACCACCAGGTCGTCCCGGTCGCGACGAACTCGTCCATCCCACCGTCGCCGTCGAAGTCGCACAGCTTGCTGCGGTCCTGGAACGCCCGCGAGCCGAACACCTGACCGCCCCGGTCGGTGATGGCGCCCTCATTGTCGACCACCGCGCCCGGCCCCTTGTAATACACGTTGTTCTGCACGTCCAAGCCCATCCGCGGGGTGCCGCGCAGGCGAATGTCGTCGGACTCCGGGTCGGTGAACGTGTTGTACCCGATCTGGTAGTACTCACCGGCCGGCCCGCAGTTGTAGTGGTAGCTGCCGCAGTTGCCCCGCGCGTGCACGTCGAAGGCGTGGTTGTAGCGGATGACGAACTTCCGGCTGTCGATGCCCATGCCCATCGACAGGTTGCGGTAGGCCAGGTATCCGCTGCCCCACTTGCCGTCGGACGCGATCGCGTGCCGATTCCTGTCGAACACGTTCCGCTCGATCAGCGCGTAGGCGCCCTCGGACGAGTTGACGCCGTACCCGCCGCCGTGCCCGTCATCGAAGGGCGGCAAATACTCGTCGGTGGTCGGGTGCTGATTGTCATGCATCCAGTTGTCGTGGATCCAGACCGAGTCGGCGTTCTCCAGGCTGAGGCGATTCGCCAGGTCGTGCACGAGCACCGCGGTGCCTTTGAACCCATAGAACTCGTTGTGGTCGATCTCCACGTTGACGCTGGAGAAGACGGCGATCGCGTCGACGTCGTCGGGGCCGAGATTGGCCCACGGGTCCATCCGGCCACCGTCGAAACGCAGGCCGCTGATCCGTACGTTGTCGGAGAAGGACTCCGGGGCTTCGCGCCCGATGATGAACAGGTACCGCGGATCGTCCGTGATGAAGAGCCGCGGACCGCGCGGGTGCACCGACCGGTCGCCGATGATCTGCACTCCCGGCGCGATCGGGATGCTGTCCCACCAGGTGAGGTCGAGCTCGACGTCGCCCGCTACCCGCACGATCATGTTCGGCCGCTGCACCATCTGGACGAACAGCAGGTTCTGGTCCGAGCGGGTGATGCTGACCGTGTTCGACCCCGGCGGCAGCTCCACCCTGACCGCCGCGGTGGCCTTCACCTCCGTGCCGGAGGCGTCCGAGCTGAGGGACAAGATCCAGGAGGCAGAGGTGCCGGGCCAGACCGTACGGGATCCGTTGTCGGCGAGGGGAGACCCGTAGAAGCCGGGCCCTTGGATCGTCAATTTCAGATTGCAGGTCGCCCTCGTCGTCCAGGTCAGCACCACCGGCGTGCCCGGTACCACCGAGGAGGCCGAGGGTCGCAGGGTCGCCGTCGCCTTGTCCATGCAGTCGACGACCGGACCCTTGTCCGGAGGTTCCTCCTGATCGTCCACCGCCCGAGCCGGCGCGGCGACGGCCAGCAACGCCACCACCATCGCTGCCGCCCCCACCCCGCGTACGCCCGCTCTCCAACGCCTGATTCTCATCCCGCGAGGATGGCCGGGGCCGGGTGGAACGGGAGTGGAATCAGAGCTGAAGCTTGCTCCACAGGTCACCGGCGTCCGGATGGTCCAGGTCGATCAGGATGTCCAGCGACTGCTGCCAGGCTTTCTGCGCATCGACCGACCGGCCCGCCTCCTGGTGCGTGTCGCCCAGGCTGTTCAGCGAGTCCGCCTCGTAGTAACGGTCGCCGAGCTGTCGGCACATTTCGACGGCACGCTCATAACAGTCGATGGCTCGGGCATACTCGCCCAGTCCCCGGTGGGCCTCACCGAGGCTGTCCCAGGTGCTGGCCTGCCCGTCCCGGTCGCCCACCTCCTCGAGCAGGGTCAGCGCCCGGGAGCAGCAGTCGACGGCCCGCGCGTGGTCGCCGAGCCGGGTGTGGCACCAGCCGACGGCGTTGAGCGCGTGCGCCTGCCCAGCATGGTCGCCCGCGATCCGAAAGAGCTCCAAGCCCTGCTCCGCGTGCGGGAGCGCGTCGGCCGGGCGGCCCTGCTTGTCGATCACCTCGGCCAGGCCCGAGTGCGCGCTGGCCTGGCCCGCCGCCTGGCCCACCTCGGCATAGGCCACGAGCGCGGCCCGATAATGCGCAGCGGCCTCGTCGAGGCGCCCCCACCGCTCGCAGCACATGGCCATCGCCCGGCGGCAATGTCCCTGCCCGACGTGATCGCCGAGGCGCTCGGCGGCGGCCAGGGCGGTGCGTTGCAGGGCGGTCAGCTCGTCCCAGTTGCCCCGGCGCAGCAGATACGTCGTGGACACCCAGGCCAGCTGCCAGGCGTACGCGTCCCAGCCGTTCGCCGCGGCCCACTCGACCGCGGCCAGCAGCGTCGGCTGCTCAGCGGCGAACCAAGCCGCCGCATCGTCGAGGGGCTCCGCGCCGGCCGGTCCGAGATCGAGCCGGTCCCACCTCGGATAGAGCAGCAGCGCCGCGGCGTGGGCGGTGCGCAAGTAGTGGTCGAGCAACCGGCCGACGGACTCGCCGTCCTCGTCCCGGCTCAGTTCCCGGGCATACGCTCGCAGCAGGTCATGAAACGAGTAGCGGCCCGGCACGCTCTCGGTCATCAGATGCACGCGGGTCAGTTCGGCGAGCAGCGACCGCGTCTCCTCGACCGGACGATCGGCGAGATGCGCCACCGCCGTCACCGAGATGTCCGGTCCCGGAGCCCACCCGACCAGGCGGAAGACTCGCGCAGCCGCCGGGCGCAGTGTTCGGTACGACCAGGAGAGCACCACCCGGACGTCGGTGGCGCGGTCACCGCCCTCGAAGGACTTCAGCTCGCCGCGCAGCTGACGAGCCACCTCGGCCAGCGGCAACGAGGTGTAGGAGGCACCTCGCGCAGCGGCCACCGCCAGCGCCAGCGGCAAACCGGCGCAGCGACCGATGATCTCCTCGACCGCGCGGGGCTCACCGGCCACCCGGGCGACGCCGAGCCGCTGCTCCAGCATCAACCGGGACTCGGCGGCGGTCAGCAGGTCGAGGTTCAGCGAGTAGGCGCCTTCGGTCGCGATCAGCCCGATCAGGCGGTTGCGGCTGGTGACCAGGACCAGCGAGCCGGGGCCGCCCGCCAGCAGCGGCCGCACCTGGTCCTCGTCGCGAGCGTTGTCGAGCACGATCAGTGTGCGCCGGCCGGCCAGTACGGCTCGGTAGCGGGCGGCCTGCGCCTCGAATTCGACGGGGAGCTCGGACATCGGCACCCGGAGCGCCTCCAGCAGTCCGCGAATCCCCTCCGCCGGGCCGACCACCGCGTCATCCGCGTCGAATCCACGCAGGTTGAGATAGATCTGCCCGTCCGGGAACCCGGCCGCCGCGGCATGTGCCCAGCGGAGAGCGAGCGTCGTCTTGCCGACGCCGGCCGTGCCCGCGACGATCACGACGGCCCTGTGGGCATCGGTCCGGATCTCGTCCAGCCGTTCGAGTTCGGCCGCACGGCCCGCGAAGAGCCGGGCCGCGGGCGGCAACTGAGCGGGCCGGTCCGAAGGCGCCCGCAGACCGCTGTCCTGGCGCAGGATCGCGGCCTCCAACTCGCGCAGGTCCGGGCTCGGATCGAGG
>DASRYP010000538.1:0-5832 GCA_035687165.1 Actinoplanes sp.
ATCCCGCTTGACCGCAACGGGGGTAACTCGGGACGGTCGAGCCACGCGGCGAAGAACTCGTCCAGGGGCTCGGCCGAGAAACGCCGCGCGTGGGCCTTGAACTGGTCGGTCGTCACGGTCGAGTGGCGGTGCTCGGCCACCCACGAACGCAGCAGCGCGAAGAACGCCGGGTCGCCGATCTTCGCGCGCAGGGCGTGCAGGGTCAGCGCGCCACGTTTGTAGACCACCGGGTCGAACATCCGGTCCACGCCCGGGTCGGAGACGACGACGTCCGCCGGCTTCGCCCCGAGCCAGGCGTGCCAGCGGACCGCCAGGGCATCCGCCGACGAGCCGCCGGAAAGACCGGACCAGAGCCATTCGGCGTACGTGGCGAAGCCCTCGTTGAGCCAGATGTGCCGCCAGTCGGCGACCGTGAGGCTGTTGCCGAACCACTGGTGGGCAAGCTCGTGGGCGACCAGCCGCTCGTGGGTGCGCCACCCGTCGAGGTGGTTGCGCCCGAAGACGGCCATGCCCTGCGCCTCGATCGGGTCGTCCAGGTCGTCGTCGGCGACCACCACGACGTACTCCTGGAACGGGTACGGCCCGAACAACCGTTCGAGGGTCGTCATGATCTCGCCGTGGCGGCCGAAGTCGTGCTGGAAGGTGGCGCGTAGCCGGGGCGGGACCGCGGCCTTCTGCACTACCCCGCCCGGCGCGAGGTCGACCAGCTCGTACCGTCCGATCTGGACGCTCATCAGGTAGGGGGCGGTCGGCTCGTTCCGCTCGTAGACCCAGGTGGTCGTGCCCGCCCCGCGGCGCCGTGCGACGAGGTCGCCGGTGACCAGCACGGTGTACGACGACGCGACCGTGACCTTCACCAGGAAGGTGGCCTTGTCGCTGGGCCGGTCGTTGCACGGGAACCAGGACGGCGCCCCGTTCGGCTGGCTCGCGACGAGCACCCCGTCGGTCAGCTCGTCCCAGCCGATGTCGCCCCACCGGCCCGACACGGGCTCCGGCGTCCCGCCGTACCGGATCTCGATCGTGAAGGCCGACCCGTATCCGATCGGCCGGTCCGGCTTGACCCGGAGTTTGCCGGCGCGGTGGGTGAACTTCGCCGGTCGGCCGTCCACCCGCACGTCCTGGACGCGCAGGCGGCCCAGGTCGAGGCTGAACCGCGACAGCGGCTGGACGGCCCGCGCCGTGACGATCGCCTTCCCGGCCAGCCGGTTCGACATGATCCGGTAGTCGAGGTCCAGGTCGTAGTGGAGCACCCGGTACCCGCCGTTGCCGTGCTCCGGCAGGTACGAGTCGGTCGAATGATCGGCGCCCGGCATCCCCGCCGCAGGGGTCATGTCCAGTTCGCGATCGGATTGCCCAGCCATCGGCTGTCCTCGGGCACGGCGTCGCCGCGCGTCACCAGCGAACCCGGTCCGACCGTGGTGCGCGCACCGATGCTCGCGCCGGGCAGCACGATCCCGTGCGGGCCGAGCGTGGCACCCGCGCCCAGAGTCACCTCGTCCATGCTCATGATCCGATCATGGAACAGGTGGGTCTGCACCACGCACCCCCGGTTGACGGTGGCGCCCGCCCCGAGCCGCACCAGGTCGTACTCCGGCAGCCAGAAAGTCTCCAGCCAGGCACCCCGGCCGATCTTCGAGCCGAGCGTACGCAGCCACAGGTTGAGCAGGGGCGTGCCGGTGGCGAAGCGGAACAGCCACGGCGCGACCAGCACCTCGACGAACGTGTCGGCCAGCTCGTTGCGCCAGACGAACGACGTCCAGAGCGCGTGCTCGGTGACCCGGAACCGGCCGACCAGCAGCCACTTCGCGGCCGTCGCGGTCAGCGCGCCGACGATCGCCGCGGCCAGCAGCACCGGCCCGGCGGCGAGCCCGGCCGCCCAGGCGCCGGCGACCTGCCAGATGGACGTGAGCGCGGCGAGCACCAGAACCGCCAGCACGCCGGCGAGGATCACCGGAATGACGCGGCAGAGTTCGATCGCGGCGCGATAGAGCTTCAGCCGCAGCGGCGGGTCGTAGGTGCGGCCCGAGTCCCCCAGCGAGGCGGTGCGGCGCAGCGGCATCGGCGGGGCGCCCAGCCACGACGAGCCCTTCTTCGCCTTGCGCGGCGCCGACGAGAGCACGCCGACCAGCCCTCGCTTGGGCACCGAACGGCCGGGCGCGGCGATGCCGGAGTTGCCGAGGAACGCCTGCTTGCCGATCCGGGCCGGGGCGACCCGCAGCCAGCCGTGGTTCAGCTCGTAGGTGGCGACCATCGTGTCGTCGGCCAGGAACGCCCCGTCCTCGACCGTCGTCATCGCCGGCAAGGCGAGGACCGTGGAGACCTCGGCCCCGCGGCCGATCTTGGCGCCGAGCAGCCGCAGCCACACCGGCGTGAACAGGCTCGAGTACATCGGGAACAGCGCGATCCGGGCCATCCCCATCAGCCGCTCGGTTGTCCAGACCTGCCAGGCCACCCGCCCTCGTACGGGGTGGAAGCCCTCCTTCAGCCCGACGCTGAGCAGCCGGACGGCCCCGAGCACGAGCAGCGCGTACGCCACGAAGTAGGCGACCGCCCCGGCCGGGACCACGAGCAGCGCGGTGCCGAGGGACGGCCGATCGGCGACCGCGAGGCCGAGCAGGGCGAGCGCCGGGAGCACGGCCACGACCGGCAGCAGGCTCAGCAGTTGAGCGGTCAGGCTGTACGCGGCCACCCAGAACCACGACCGGCGCGGCGGACGTGCCGCGGGCCAGGCCGCGCTGTCCTTGCCGGCGGCGGGCGCGGCGGGCGAGCCGGCCCAGCGGCTGTTCGCGGGCACGGCACCGGCCACGGTGGAGCCGGCGTCGATCTGCGCACCCTTGCCGATCCGGGCGCCGGGCATGAGTGTGCTGCGCGAGCCGACCCGTGCACCGGCGCCGACCCGGACCCGACCGATCCGGACGACGTCACCATCCACCCAGTAGCCGGAGAGGTCGACCTCGGGCTCGACCGCCGCACCCCGGCCGATCTTGAGCAGCCCGGTGACCGGCGGCGCGGAGTGCAGGTCGGCGTCGCGGCCGATCTTCGCGCCGAGCGCCTTGGCGTAGGTGATCATCCAGCCGGCCCCGGCCACCCCGGTCGCACCGGTCAGCTCGGCGAGCCGCTCGGCCGCCCAGAGCCGCAGGTGAACGCCGCCGCCGCGCGGATAGTCGCCCGGGCGTACGCCGCGCAGCAGCAGCCGCGCTCCCCCGGCCGCGACCGCGATCCGCCCGGCCGGGCTGAACAGAAGCACCCAGCTCGCCGCGATCCACCACCAGGAGACCTGCGGTGCCCACGGCGCGAGAACGTTGCCCAGCGCGGCCAGAACGGTGAGCCAGCGAAGCCCGACCAGCGCGAGCATCGGCAGCATGAGCAGGCCCTGCACGAACCCGCTCCGGCGGGGTGTCGGCCGGACCTCGCGGCGGACCGTCTCGGTGGCGATGAGCGCGTCGAGCGCCGCGGCCATCTGCGCGAGCCGGGGACGAAGATAGACGTCGGCCACCGCGACCTGCGGGTGCCGCACCCGGATCCAGGCCACCAGCTGGGCCGCGTTGAGGCTGCTGCCGCCGTTGCTGAAGAAATCGGCGGTCGCCGCCGACGGGCGTACGCCCAGAATTTGCTCCCAGCCGCCGGCCAGCCACTCCTCGGTGGCGGTCAGCTCGGCGCCGGAAGCGCCACCGGTCACCAACGGCCAGGGCAGCGCCGCCCGGTCGACCTTGCCCGACGTGCGGGTCGGCAGCCCGTCGACGACGGCCAGCAGTGGTACGAGGGCGGCCGGAAGCTGCTCACGGATCCGCAGCGAGGCGGCCTCCACGTCGAAGTCGGCGGCGTCGCGCGGGACCAGGTAGCCGACCAGGAGCTGGTTGCCCGCGGCGGTCCGCTTGATCGCGGCGGCCGCGCCGGCGACACCGGGCAGGGCCTGCAGGGCGGCGTCCACCTCACCGAGCTCGATCCGGCGCCCGCCCAGCTTGACCTGCTCGTCGCCGCGGCCGAGGAAGACCAGGCCCGCGGGCTCCGCGCGGACGATGTCGCCACTGCGGTAGGCCCGCTTCCAGTCCAGGGACGGCAGCGGCGCGAACTTCTCGGCGTCCTTCGCGGCGTCGAGGTAGCGGGCCAGGCCGACCCCGCCGATCACCAACTCGCCGGTCTGCCCCATCGCGACCGGGGTGCCGGACGGGTCGACGACGGCGAGTTCCCACCCGGCCAGCGGCAACCCGATGCGTACGGGCCCCTCGCCGGTCAGTCGTGCGGCGCACGCCACGACGGTCGCCTCGGTCGGGCCGTACGTGTTCCAGACCTCACGTCCCTCCACGGCCAGCCGCTCGGCGAGCTCCGGCGGACAGGCCTCGCCACCGAAGATCAGCAGGCGGACGTCGTCGAGCGCCTCGACCGGCCAGAGCGCGGCGAGGGTGGGCACGGTGGAGACGACGGTGATGCGCTGCTCGGCCAGCCACGGGCCGAGATCGACACCGCTGCGGACGAGCGAGCGGGCGGCCGGCACCAGACACGCGCCGTGCCGCCAAGCGAGCCACATCTCCTCGCAGGACGCGTCGAAGGCGACCGACAAACCGGCCAGCACACGGTCGTGCGGGCCGATCGGCTCGGCGTCGTCGTCGGCCAGGAAAAGCTGCGCCTCGGCGTCGACGAAAGCGGCCGCGGCGGCGTGCGTGACGGCCACCCCCTTCGGGGTGCCGGTGGATCCGGAGGTGAAGATGATCCAGGCGTCGTCGGCCGGGCCGGGTCGTTCGAGGCGGCCCGCGGGCGTACGGCGCAGCGACACGCCCAGGTCGTCGCCGAGCACGGCGGCGACGTTCGCCTCGGCGAAGACGAGCTCGGCGCGCTCCTCAGGATCGTCGGCGTCGACCGGCACGTAGGCCGCGCCGGCAGCGAGCACACCGAGGATCGCCAGGTAAAGGTCGGCCGTACCGGAGGAGACCCGGATGCCGACCCGGTCACCGACGCCGATGCCGTGCCCGTGCAGCGTGGCCCGCACGGCGTCGACCTCGTCGGCCAGCTCGCGGTAGGTCAGCGCGGTGGAACCGGTGTCGATCGCCCGGGCGCCCGAGTGGGCCTGCACTGTGGCATCGAGAATGTCGACGAGCGTACGGCGGAGGGGGGCGGAACGGGAACGGAAAAGCGCCGGTGCCTCCGGCGCTCCGGACGTGACGTCGAGCACGGAAAGGTCGATCAGTCGCAGATCAGTAGTCGTCACGGTCACCGGGCGTGCTCCACTTCCACCTCACGGATTCGACGTCGGCCAGGGGCGCGGCGCGAGCCGCCCGGGGCAGCAATAAAGGTTACGGGCAGCGAACGGGAAATAACGCCTAGATGTCGAGGACGTGTCGAGTCACACAACGCCCAGGCGTCGTGCCGCACGGAGGAGCAACCGCCGAGGACCGGGCGTTCGGTCCGCGCAGAATCGGTTCCGTCACCACAGTGTGTAGCCACCATCGATGACCAGCACCGACCCGGTGACGAACGAGGACGCGTCGGCGGCCAGATAGAGCGCGGACGGCGCGATCTCGGCCGCCTGGGCGTAGCGCCGCATCGGAACCTCGTCGATCCAGTAATGCCGCCACTTCGGGTCGTCGATGTCGGAGATCTCGGTCTTGGTGTAGCCGGGGGCGATCGCGTTGACCCGGACGCCCTGCGGCGCCCACTCGGCGGCGAGGGACTTGGTCAAGTGGTGCACCCCGGCTTTCGAGACGGCGTACGGGGTATGCCACTGCGGCCGGTTGACGATCAGGCCGGACATCGAACCGACGTTGACGATCGAACCGGATCGCCGGTCCACCATCTGCTCCCCCACCACCTGGCTGGCCTTCCAGACCGCGTCCA
>DASRYP010000539.1:0-4157 GCA_035687165.1 Actinoplanes sp.
GCCCCGGCTCCGCCCGGTCCTCCGCGGTGCCACCCCCGGCACTCCCCTGCGCCGGCCCGTCCTGCCGTACCTCTTCGAATACGTCGTCATCGATCATCCCGAGGCGATGACCTATGTGGCGGACGACCAACCCGAGACCTGGGGCGTCCGTCCGGAGGAGGTCTACGCTGCCGCCCGGGCCAACCTGGAAGGCGCGACGCTGCGCGGCACCCCGACCGAGGTGATCCGCTTCGTGGACAACGGCGACGCCTACTGGACCTCGCACCTGCTCCTCGAGCACTGGCTGGAACTCCTCGCCCCCCAGGTCAGCGGCAGTCCCGTCGCCTTCGCCCCCGAGCGCGGCACCCTCCTGGTCACGGCCACGAGCAGCCCCCATCTCGGCGCGGTCTTCGCCCAGGCCGAGGAGCTCTACGCCCGATCCGCGAGACCCATTACCCCGATGGCGTACGTCGCTGACCCCGACGGTCGCCCAGTCCCCTTCGCCGTCGCCTCCGACGATCCCCTGCACCTCGTCGTCCGACGCGCGGAGTGCATCCTGGCCGTTCAGGAGTACGCGCGCCAGGCCGCCCACCTCACCGAGCCGGCTGCCGAGATCCACCTGGTCGGCGACGACACCACCGGCTGGCACACCCGAGCCGTCTGGGACGAGAGGTCCCTGCTCCCCACGGCCGACGAGGTGCTGATCGGCGAGCGTCTCGTCCCCTGGTCCGACCTGGCCGCGCGCCTGATCCCGGTCGCCGAACTGAACCCGATCAGGTGGACGCTCGGCTAGGACCGGCGGTGCACCACCACGCCGGCCAGCCCGGGCCCGACGTGCGCGGCCACCACGGCCCCGATCTCGGTGATGTAGCAGTCGCGCAGCCGGTCACCCAGCCGCATCGCCACCGCGTCGGCCAACGCCGTCGCCCGGTCGAGTGCCTCCAGATGGTGCACCGCGATGTCCACCTCGCCGGCGCCGGAGGCCTCGACCGCCAGGTCCACGAGCTTCGCGAGCGCCCGCCCCGCCGTGCGCACCTTGTCCTTGACCACGATGCCGCCGTCGACCACGTGCAGGATCGGCTTGACCGACAGGGCCGTGCCGAGCAGCGCCGACGCCGCCCCGATCCGCCCACCGCGGCGCAGGAATTCGAGGGTGTCGACGTAGAAGAGCGTGCTGACCCGCGACGCGTGGTCGACGGCGACCCGGCGTACGGAATCGAGGTCTTGCCCCTCGGACGCCGCGGCGGCCGCGGCGAGGACGGCGAATCCGAGCCCCATGCCGGTCGTCCCACTGTCGACCACCTCGACCTGCGGTCCGATCTCGAGGGCGGCCAGGGACGCCGCCTCGAAGGTGCCGGAGAGCTGGGCCGAGAGGTGGATCGAGACGATGCCGTCGGCGCCCTCGTCGAGCAGCTTGCGATAGGCCGCCGCGAACTGGGACGGCGCGGGCCGTGAGGTGCTCACCGAGGCGCGGCGCCCGCCGAGCGCACGGGCGACCTCGGCGGGCTGGATCTCGAGTCCTTCGAGCCCGTCGGCGCCGTTGATCACCACGGTGAGGGGGACGACGGTCAGCTCATACGAACCGCTGAGTTCGGTGGGTGGGTACGCGGTGGAGTCGGTGACGACCGCGACGGGCATGCGGGCACGGTAGCCGATCGACCTGTGTCCGACTGAGTCAGGCCTTCTCCACCGACACCACGACGAACGGCACGCCCTGCTGGCAGGTCGACATCAGGCCCGGGGAGGACCGCCCGCTGATCTTGACCTTGTTCCCGACCGCCGCGTCGGTGCGCATCGCCGGGTCGTCGAAGATCAGCAGATGGGAGCCGGTGCTGTCGGTCAGGCGCAGGCAGTTGGGCTCGACACCGGCGGTCACTGTGCCAGTGATGATCTGGCCACCGGCGGTCGGGCGCCCGGACGGCGGCTCGCCCACCGGCCCGCTGGTCTTCGCGGTGGGCAGGGGAAGGTCGACCACGTCCGAGGCCGAGGCGGACGGCGTGGGGGCCGGAGCGGCACCGGTGTCGGTCGCATTGCTGGCGCAGCCCGCAGCGAACAGAAGGAGCAGAACGGCAGGAACGGTACGAGTCACCATGATGCTTGGACGGTACCGGATCATCGACGGTTCCTTACGGCCGGTCGCCGCCGCGGCGCACGCGGCAGAAGCCGGTCAGACCGGCGGCGGGACCGGGCGTTCGCTGAACGGCCCGACGTTGTACGCGGCGACCTGCCATCCCCGCTTGCCGTCGAAGGTCAGCTCGATCCAGTGGCAGTTCTGCAGGGCCCGCAGGGTACGCAGTTGGTCGAGCGGCCAGCCGAGCAGATGCCCGACGCCCTGGCGCGAGGCCGCGCCGTGGGTCGCGACGACGACCGTGCCACCGGGCGGGGCGAGCGCAACCGCGTCGAGAAGCGCGTCCGACACCCGCTTGCCCAGTTCCTCGAGGCTCTCGACGTCGCCGCCGACCTCTTGCCCCGTCGTCCAGCGGGCATGCTGCTCGGGGAAACGCTCGGCGACCTCGCTCATGGTCAGGCCCTGCCAGGCGCCGAAGTAGCGTTCCCGGAGCCGCTTGTCGTCGCTGATCGGGAGCCCGGTGAGCGCGGCCAGCGCCGCCGCGGTGTCGGCCGCACGCAGCAGATCGCTGGAGACGATCGCGGCGGGTTTCATCCGGGCCAGGATCTCGGCCGCGTCGACAGCCTGCCGGCGGCCCAGCGCGTTGAGCGCCACGTCGGTCTGCCCCTGGACGCGATGACTCGTGTTCCAGTCGGTGTTGCCGTGACGCCAGACGATCAGGCGGGTCACGACGCGTCGGCCTCAACCATGTCGCGGTCGACGAACGGGACGGACGGGCAGTCCTTCCAGAGCTTGTCGAGGGCGTAGAACTCGCGCTCCTCGGCGTGCTGGACGTGGACGACGATGTCGACGTAGTCGAGCAGCACCCACCGGCCCTGGCGCTCGCCCTCGCGCCGCACGGGTTTTGCCTTCTCGGGGAGGTCGAGGAGAGCTTCCTCGATGGCGTCGACGATCGAGGCGACCTGACGCTCGTTGGACGCCGAGGCGATCACGAAGGCGTCGGTGATGTAGAGGTGGTCGCCGACGTCGATGACGACGATGTCCTGCGCCTTCTTGTCGGAGGCGGCCTGCGCGGCCGCCATCGCCAGTTCAAGAGCGCGTTCGGTGACGGGCAAGAGGGTCCCTTCGGTAGACTTCCTGGTCCTTCAAGCCTCTCACACCGGTGTGACATTCCCCGAGCCCCGATAGAGGCCCCGTTTGTTGATGTATTGCACGACACCATCGGGCACCAGATACCACACCGGTTCGCCCGCGGCCACGCGCTCGCGGCAGACCGACGACGAGATCGCCATCGCCGGCACCTCGACCAGCGTGACGGAGTCCTCGGGCAGGTGCTCGTCGGTCAGCTCGAAGCCCGGCCGGGTCACTCCCACGAAGTGCGCCAGCGACAGCATCTCGATGGCGTTCTTCCAGCTCAGGATGCGGCTGAGCGCGTCCGCCCCGGTGATGAAGAACAGCGAGGCGTCGGCGCCGAACACGGCTCGCATGTCACGCAGGGTGTCGATGGTGTAGGTCGGGCCGTCGCGGTCGATGTCGGCCCGGCTGACGTGGAACCGCGGGTTCGAGGCGGTGGCGATGACCGTCATCAGATAGCGGTCCTCGGCGGGCGAGACCCGGCCCTTCTCGTACGGCTGACCGGTGGGCACGAAGACGACCTCGTCCAGGTCGAAGCGGGCCTGCACCTCACTGGCGGCAACCAGGTGACCGTGGTGGACGGGATCGAACGTTCCGCCCATGAGCCCTATCCGCCTACCTGACATCAGAGAAATATAGGCGTCATTCCGATCACGGGCGGCGGTCGGGGTGCTCCGCTGGAGATCAACCATCGAGCCGTTTCCGTACGGCGATCAGAAGGTCGTTCGCGGTGAAGGGCTTCTCCAGCAGCGCCACGCCGGGGTCAAGAGTTCCCTGCGAGTGCAGTACGGGCTGGGCGTACCCGGACATGAAGAGCACCCGCGTGCCGGGCCGGACGACCACCAGCCGCTCGGCGAGGTCCTTACCCAGCATCCCGGGCATCACCACGTCGCTCAGCAGCAGGTCGATCTCACCGTCATGACGGGCCACCAGAGCCAGCGCCGCCGCACCACCCTCGGCCGAGAGCACGCGATAG
>DASRYP010000540.1:0-9710 GCA_035687165.1 Actinoplanes sp.
CCGTGGCGCGCCAAGTACCTGGACGTGCCGGTCAAGACGGTGGTGACCCACGAAGATGCCGCCTTCGCGCTCGAACGCGAGTCCCGGCGGGCTCGCCTGGTCATCGTCGGCAACCGCGGACACGGGCTGCTCGCCGGCGCGTTCCTCGGCTCGACCACCCTGCAGCTGCTGCATCACGCCGGTGCTCCGGTCTACGTCACCCGGCCGCGATCGGCCTGAGGGGGCCACCATGGCGCTCGACGCCCTCACCTCGGACGGCGGGATCATCAGCATCCGGCCGGTGCGGCCGGACGACCGCGAGGCTCTGGCCCGGCTGTACGGCGAGGCAAGCCCGGAGAGCCTACGGCTGCGGTTCTTCGCCGCGCCGAGCTCGGCCAGTCTCGCCGCCGAGGTCGACCGGCTGTGCGCCCCCGAGTCGGACGGCCACGTGACCATGCTGGCCGCCGAGGGCGACGAGCCGATCGGGGTGGCGTCGTGCGGGTGTCCCGACCGGGCGGGCCGGCGGGCCGAGTTCGCCGTCTTCGTAGCCGACGCGCATCGTGGCCGCGGCATCGGCACCCTGCTGCTCGAGCACCTCGCCGCCCGGGCCCGCCATCACGGCATCGAGGAACTGATCGGCGAAGTGCTCCCGGGCAACGCGGCCATGCTGCGCGTGGCCCACGATCTGAGTCCGGACGCGTGGTCCCGGCTGGACGCCGGAATCGTGGACGTGGGCCTCGCCGTCGCCGACGACGAGACGGCCGGACCGGCCGTCGACGCGCGCGACCGCGCCGCGGAACGCGCGTCGCTGCGCGGGGTGCTGTCTCCTACGGCAGTCGCCGTCGTCGGCGCGGGCCACCGCCCCGGCCGTGTCGGGCACGAAACCCTGCGGGCGCTGCAGGCGTACGGCTTCACCGGCCGCCTTCACGCGGTCAACCGCAGCGGAGCAACGGTGGCCGGGATCCCGGCCTGCCGGTCGGTCACGGAGCTGCCGAACCCCGTCGATCTACTGGTCGTCGCCGTGCCCGCTGAGCAGGTCATCGACGTGGTCGCCGACGGCGCGAAGATCGGTGTCCGCGGCGCGATCGTGCTCAGTGCCGGGTTCTCCGAGGACGGCCCGGCCGGTCGTCGCCGCCAGCAGCAGCTCGTCCGGCTCGCCCGTCGGCACGGCATTCGGCTGATCGGGCCCAACTGCCTCGGCGTCATCAACACCGACCCGTCGATCAGGCTCAACGCCGGCTTTGCGCCGCACGAGCCCGCGACGGGCGGCCTCGCCATCGCCGCCCAGTCCGGCGCGGTCGGCGTCGCGCTGCTCGAGCAGGACCTCGGCATCTCGACCTTCGTCTCGCTGGGCAACAAGGCGGACGTCAGCGGCAACGATCTCATCGCCTACTGGTACGACGACCCGGCCACCCGCGCCGTGGCGCTCTACCTCGAGTCCTTCGGCAACCCCCGCAAGTTCGCCCGTACCGTCCGAGCCCTCGGCCGCCGCAAGCCGGTGCTCGCTCTCAAGAGCGGCCGCTCGGATGCTGGACGGCGAGCCGGCGCCTCGCACACCGCCGCGGCGGCGGCACCGGCGGCGACCGTGGACGCCCTGTTCGCGCAGGCCGGCGTCGTCCGCCCGGACGACCTCGGCGACCTCATCGACGCCGCGCGCATGCTGACCGATCAGCCTTTGCCCACCGGCCGCCGCCTCGCCGTCGTCAGCAACGCCGGCGGTCTGAACGTGCTGGCGGCCGATGCCGCGGAGGCGGCCGGCCTGACGGTGCCGTCGCTCGCCATGTCCGGCAATCCCGTCGATCTCGGCGCCGGCGCGTCGCCCGCCACCTTCGCGGCGGCGGCGACCACGGCCGCGGGCAGCGGCGAGGTCGACATGCTCCTGCTTATCGTCATCGGTACCCGGGCGAACGATCTGGCCGCGATCGTCGACGCCCTCGGCCGAGTCGCGGACGAGCATCTCAGCGTCCCCGTGGCCGCGGTGGTGATCGGCAGCGCAGCGAAGGTCACGCGCCTCGGCGCACGCGGTGCACCCGTCTACGAGTCACCGGAGAGGGCGGTCCGAGCCCTGGAACACGCCGCTGCGTACGCCGAATGGCGCCGTCAACCACTCGGTCACCGTCCGAGCCTCACCGGCATCGACGCAGACGCGGCGCGAACGACCGTTCGCGACGCCCTGGCCGAGGGCGGCGGCTGGCAGTCCTACGAACGAACGGTGGAGATCCTCGGCGCGTACGGCATCGCTGTGCTGCCGGCGCTGACGGCGATCTCCGGCGTCGCCGCCCTCACCGCCGCGAACCGCCTCGGATATCCCGTCGTCCTGAAGCCCGCCGACCCGGCCCTGGTGCACAAGAGCGACACCGGCGGAGTCCGGCTCGGCCTGCGGAGCCCGGAACAGGTCCGGGAAGCGTTCGACGCAGTGGCCGCCACCGGTCGTCCCGGCGCCGGCGTCCTCGTGCAACGGCAGATCACCGCACCGGTCGAACTGGTCGCCGGCGTCGCGCACGACCCGCTGTTCGGCTCGGTCGTGCTGCTCGGCCTCGGTGGCGTGCACACCGACCTGCTCGGTGACCGCGCGCTGCGCCTGGTGCCGATGACCGACCTCGATGCCGGCCGTATGTGGCGCAGCCTGCGCGCTGCGCCACTGCTCACCGGCTACCGCAACTCGGCGCCGGTCGACACGGCTGCGCTGGAGGACCTGCTGCTGCGCCTCGGCCGGCTCGCCGAGGACCTGCCCGACATCGCCGAACTCGACCTCAACCCCGTACTCGCCGGACCCGACGGCGTCGTCGCCGTCGACGCGAAGCTGCGGCTGGCGCCAGCCGGCGCCGAGCCGGACTCGATGCTGCGCGCCTTGCGCCCGGCAGATCTCTCCCGAGAGGAGACGTCATCATGACCGCCCGAAAAATCATCGTCGGCTACGACCGCTCCCCGGACGCCAAGGCCGCCGCGCAGTGGGCCCTTGACGAAGCCGCACGCACCGGCGCCCCGGTGGAGTTCCTGTACGCCTACGAATGGCCCGTCTGGATGCCGGCGGCCTCGATGGTTCCGGCAACCTCCGTCCAGCCGGACGAGGAGACCGACCGGGCCATCAAAGACACGCTGCATGAGGCGGTGACTTCGGCCAAGGAGACGCACCCGTCCGTGCCAGTCCACTTGTCCGTCGTCCACAACAGCGCCGCCTTGACCCTCATCGACCGCTCCCGCGACGCCCGACTGATCGTGCTCGGCTGCCGCGGGCACAGCGCCGTGGCCAACTTGGTGGGCTCGGTCAGCGTCGCGGTGACCGCCCACGCCCACTGCCCCGTCGTCGTGGTGCGCGGCACCCCGGCCGCCGACGCCCCGGTGGTGGTCGGCGTCGACGACTCCCCCTCGGCCCAGCTCGCCCTAGGCTACGCCGTCGAAGAAGCCGTCGCCCGCAACGTCGGGCTGCGGGTCATCCGGGCCTGGACGCCGGTGACCGGCATCTGGGAGGAGAGCCCGATGGTCAGCGGTGTGGTGACCGAGCGGGAACGGCAGCCGTTCGAGGAGCTCGTCGACAGCTGGCGGCAGAAGCACCCGGAGCTCGGCATCACCGCCGAGGCGGTGGTCGAGCACCCGGCAGCCGCGCTGGTCGCGGCCAGCGAGGAGGCACAGCTGCTGGTGGTCGGCACCCGTGGCCATGGTGCCGTGATCGGCATGCTGCTCGGCTCGGTGAGCCAGCACGTGCTGCGCCACTCCGCCTGCACCGTCGTCGTGGCTCACGGCAAGCACTGAGTTCAGTGGGTGGCGCTCCCCAGCGCCACCCACACCCTCCAGGGGTTCATCAGCCCGGCGCGTCGCACGACACGGTCGCTTCGCTACAACGGCACAGATGTTTTCGCAGCTCAGCACGCTTGCACACTGTCTTCAGCTTGCCGCGAGACAGCCCATTACGGTGCGCCGAAGCGTCCGAGCGCGGCAACATCAGCAGACGAAGGGCCACCCGCGTCCGTTTTGTGAGGGATGCTGTTAGATTGCCGTCACTCTGCGGCGCCATGCGGCGCGCTCGACATAGCCGCGACCCGAGTCCGCGGCGACGCCGATCCATGCCGCACGCGGCAACGTCACAACCCATCTGAACTGCAGAAACTTCCCCACTCCATAACGAACCGGCGCGCTTTGCGAAGCGCAACAACTGGAGAAACGCACGACACCGCAGATTCCGACCGTACGGCGGCATCGAGCTGCTGCTGTCGGACGCGGCGTTGCGGCTGCAGCGCCTCGCCGCCAGCTGCCCCGGTAGCCTCACGCAGCAGCATCAATGGTGTTGATGCCAGCGATTGCTGGTCGACACGTTGAGACCAGGCTACGGATGGAACGGTGAGTATGGCTGGGCCCGACTACGCGACGCTTCGCATGACGCTCCGTCCGCCGAGAGTCGCGGTGGTCGTCGACGGCGGTGACCAGTGGACATTCTGGGCGAGGGTGGCCTTCCACGCATGCTCGCGGGTCTGGGGTGGCCGAGGTTTCGTCCTCGTCCCCCACCACGACGGGGAAGTAAAAGCCGAGCTACTCGCCGCCGTACGAGCGTACGACCCGGACTATGTCGTCACGTTGCAACAGACCTTGCAACATTGGGAAGAGCTTCGCCCGGGACATGCCGAGATCGTCGAAGCGGCCGACGGTACACCGCTCTCTCCCGAGGACCGTGCGCGTTTCCTGTCGGTGCATCCGGAGGTGGACGTGCCGTCCGCGGCGGCCGACCAAGCTCGTTCCACCGTCGTCGAGGCATGTGCACCGCACCGCCGGCGGAACCCCGCTGCGATGCGCGAGGTGGCCGGCGAGGACTGGGATGAAGATGCCGTCACCTTCTCGGTTCATGGAGACGGCGGCCGGCTGACGCGGATCATGGATGTCGGTGGGCCGTACAGCACGTTCATGCGAGGTACCGCTTGGCCCGGCGGCTCCTGCCTCTCCGCCCCGCCGGACTGGGATGGCCTTCTTGGCGTAGCTGTTGCGGCGGCCTGCGGAGTCGTCGAGATGCCCGTCGCCGGCCATGATCCCGAACTGAGTGAGCCGGAGTTTCAGTCGCTGGCTCCCTGGCTCGTTGAGTCGGGGCTACCGCTCCGGCCGGGCACCCGGCTCGGGCAGCCTATCCCCCAGCTGATCTGGCAGCCCGACGCCGTCAGTCGCAACATCGATCCGTCGAAACTCGGCGTGGCCTTCGACCAGACCACCACCGGCATCACGACGATCGAGAGCGGCATTGGACGGCCACCGCGATTGTTGCTGTCGGTTGGTGACACCGCGGACGACTTCGCCACGGCGCACATCTACCGGCAGCTCTACGGCTCGGCAGTGTGGCTCCCCATACGGTGGTGGCCCACTATCGAAGCCGGCATCTCCGAGACGCCCCTTCAGTTTGTACTGCGGAACAACTTGACCCGACTCGCCATCCGCGGTCAGGGCACTACGGTTACCAGCAGCTCGGTCGGCACGAACGAGCTGAAGACGATCATCGAACATCTTCAGCAGCCGACGGCGTACGGCGAGAACGACCTCGAAGCTCGACGAGCCCGCACTCGAGAGCTCATCACGAGCGGCACCCCGGCCTGGTCGACGAGGCTGGTGCGATATTGGGCGATCGCCGACGACTTCGACAAGGACTTCGCAGTCCCGATCACCCGCAACGATGCCGGCGATGTCGAGATGGTGATGCCGTGCCCTCCGCCGCTCCCTTCCGAGGACGAGCTGGTCGGAACGGCCGACCTGCGGTGGCAGGTGGATGTCCAACTCCACGAGACCGAGACTCCGCATGGTCGCGGCCTGGACGGGCATACCCTTCTCGCGGCCGGCGAGGACGAGTATCTGACATGGGTCCGCAGCGGCCGTGACGGGTACACCTTCGAGTCCGAGCGCTTCAATCTCATCCGAGCAGGCACGCCCCTCGTGGGGAGGCTGGCCCGACCTCGTCTCCAGGCACCGAGCGTCGGCACGTGGGCGTCACTCATTGCGGCTCAACGCGGGTATGCGGTGCGCCTGTCCGCGTCCGGACGCCGAGTCGAGATCATGCGACGGCTCTGGGGAGATCGCAATGCGCTCGCAGCCACGTTCGCGGGCTCCATGCTCCCGGTTCTGCGAAGGTTCCGGCCGGCGCACAGAGCTGCCGGACTGAATCTCGGTCCAGAAGAGGGAGTCGCTCTGCCGACCGGCTCTGGAGATGTGCTGTTCGAGCCGTATCTGACTATCGACGGGTTGATGAAGGCAGCCGGAGCCGAGCAGGAAGCGATCAGCGAGGTTCGCCGGCAGGCTGATGACCTGCTCGAGCAGACCGTTCTCCGGCGCGGTCTCATCCTCGGTTGCGCGCAGTGCGGCAAGCTTGCCTTCGTTGTCATCGACGATCTCGGACAGGTGAACCGCTGTCCGCGCTGTGCCGCACACAACCAGCTGAGGCAGCCGCGGTGGAGGTCACCGATGTCTGAGCCTCGGTGGTTCTACGACCTGCACCCGACAGTCCGAGAGCACATCGCCCAGGACGGGGACATGCCACTTCTGCTTTCTCATTACCTTCGATCGGGCAGCCGTGACTACGCCGACGTAGCTGAGTTGGAGCTGCTCGACGCCTCGGGATCACCGGTCGCGGAGGTCGATCTTCTCGCCCTCGCCGACAGGCAGGTCATCACCGCCGAGACGAAGCGGCCGTCCGACATGGGGTCGGGCAAGGCACTACGGCATGCAATCGCCAAGCGGGCACTACTTGCGGAGCAGTTGCAAGCGGATCAAATCCTGCTCGCCACCGCCGCTCCTTCGTGGCCGAGGGCCGTCATCGACGCGCTCAGCGATGAGATCACGAAACGACCGTGGTCGCGGGTTGTTCCCCGGCCTCGCCTGGTCTGCGGCCTCGGCACCGGCGCTGTCGTCGACCTTCAGGTCGATCCGGCTACCCAGGCAACCGCACCATGGTCGGCACAGCGCGGGTGAGGAACCGTCTCGAGACGTTTCCTCACCCGCTTCATCTCGAAGCCAGGCTTCACCCAGCAGCCGCTACGACGTGGATGCCGGCGATGCCCGGGACCGTCCTCGCAAGCACCGTCACCACAGCTTCTTCGGTGTCGTTGACGAAGACGCCAGCGACATGCGCTATACCGCTGTCCACGGTCACAGTCCAGCGGTGTGGCTCCTCCGAGTATTCGTCGAGCCGGTGCTGCACCTCGCGGGCGAGCACCTCGTCGCTGCGCACCATCGCGCGCAGAATGTCGCGGCGGCTGATGATGCCGACCAGGGCGCTCTCGTCGAGCACCGGGATGCTGCGCACATCGTTGTCCAGCATGGCCTCGGCTACCTCGGCGACGTCGGCGGCCGGGTACGTGGTCAGTGGGTACGGCGACATCACCTCGGACACCATCCCGGGCCGCTCGGCCGGGTCGATGTCCGGGATGCGCCGCACGTGGGCGGTCGGGTCCGTCGGAACCCGGTGCCACAGCAGGTCGCTCTCGCTGACCATGCCGACCAGACGCCCGTTGCCGTCGACCACGGGCAGTGCCGTGACGGCCTTGGCGGCCATCAGCTGGGCTGCGCTCTCCACGGAGGAGATCTGCACGACGGTGTGCACGGGACTTGACATGATGTCTCGGGCGCGCATGACGTCACCTCCCGGCCATCTGCAGGGTGAGGTCGACGAGGCGGTTGGTGTAGCCCCACTCGTTGTCGTACCAGCCGAACACCTTCGCCAGCCGGCCCTGCGCCTGCGTCAGCCGCGCGTCGAACACGCACGACGCCGGGTCGCCGATGATGTCGGTGGAGACCAACGGCGCCTCGGTGTAGCGGATGATGCCGTGCATCGGCTGGCCGGCAGCGGACGCGGTTGCGATGACCTCGTTGATCCGCGCGGCGGTGACGTCGGTGGCGAACTGCAGGGTCAGGTCGCTGATCGACCCGTCGATGACCGGCACTCGCAGGGCCACGCCGTCGAGCCGGCCGGCCAGCTCGGGCAGCACCAGGCCGACCGCCTTGGCGGCGCCGGTGCTGGTCGGGATGATGTTGACTCCGGCCGCGCGGGCCCGGCGCGGGTCCTTGTGCGGCGCGTCGAGGATGTTCTGATCGTTGGTGTACGCGTGCACGGTGGTCAGGTATCCCTGCTCGATGCCGAACGCCTCGTGCAGCACCTTGATCATCGGCGCGACGCAGTTCGTAGTGCACGACGCGGCCGACACGATCTGGTGGCGGTCGGGGTCGTACGTGTCGGCGTTGACGCCGGGAACCAGCGTTGCGTCGACGCCCTTGCCCGGCGCCGAGATGAGCACCCGGGCGGCACCCGCCTTGAGATGCAATGCGGCGTCGTCGCGCGTGCGCAGCTTGCCGGTCGACTCGATGACCAGGTCGACGCCGAGGTCGCCCCACGGCAGTGCGTCCGGGCTGCGTTCGGCGTACGTCGGGACGGTGCGCCCGTCGACCCTGAGCGCGCCGGCGTCGTAGCCCACCTCGGCATCGAGGCGCCCGAAGGCCGAGTCGTACTCCAGCAGGTGCGCCAGCGTGCCGGCGTCGTAAAGGTCGTTGATGGCGACGACCTCGAGCCCGGCGTTGGCCAGCTTCTTGTCGGTCAGGCGGCGCAGGTAGTTGCGGCCGATCCGGCCGAATCCGTTGATGGCGATGCGGTAGGTCATCGTCGTCCTCCCCTTCTCTGTCCTCCCCTTCAGCCTCGCGCCGCCGGCCCGGCCGGGGCAGGGCCGAAGGACCCGTGCGGCCGGGACCGTCCACGTCGGCGCAGCGCTCGATACAGTTCGTCGGCGCCCCACACCAGCAGCGGCATCGGCAGTAGGAAGAGAAGCTGGGCGGCGCTCAACCCGGTGGTGCCGAAGATCGCCTGCAACGGCGGAAAGTAGATCAGCGCGGCGGCGAAGAGCAGTTCGAAGGTGATCCCGGCCAGCAGCAGTTTGTTGGTCCACAGGCCGACGGACCGCAGCGAGGTGTGGTCGGTGCGGGCGGCGAACGCGGTGCCGATCTGGCATGCGACGATGCCGGCGAAGGTCATGGTGGTCGCCTGGAGGTAGGCGTGGTGCAGTGCGGTGCCCGTGCCGACCGGGTCACCGGGATGCCATCCGGCATGCCACAGCACGCCGAAGAACCCAGCCAGCACCAGTACGGCGGATACGCCACCCAGTAGTCCCCAGGCTCGCAGCAGCAGTCGGCGGTCGATGACTCCGGCCCGCGGCGAGCGCGGTGGGCGATCCATCAGGCCCGGCTCGGCGCGTTCCCGGCCGAGTGCCAGCGCGGGCAGTGTCTCGGTGCCCAGGTCGATGGCGAGGATCTGCAGAACGGTGAGCGGCAAGGGAATCGTTCCGCCGGAGAGTGCGAACAGCAGGAAGGGCACAACCTCAGGTACGGCGTGGGCGAAGATGTAGAGCACGAACTTGCGGACGTTGTCGAAGACACGCCGTCCGTCCTTGATCTTGGTGTTTAACCTGCCGGGTTCGTCGATGTGACCCTGGTCGATCATGAGAGCAGCCCTTGCGTGATCATGGTTTTTGCGAAGAAACGTTGATCAGAAACAAGGGCTGCGATGATCAGTGTGCACGATGTGGGCCAGGTTGACGAGTTGGCGATGCTGACGGTGTTCCGGCAAGCGGTGTACGAGTGCATGTCACGGCGGGCGGACGTGTTGTTCGAGTTGAGCGACGCCCAGTTGTGTGCCGACGGGCCGGTGAGCAGCCTGGTCGGCTTGTCTCTGACCGCGGAGCACCGGCGTGGTCACGGCGCGTTGTACGACGCGGTCA
>DASRYP010000541.1:0-2075 GCA_035687165.1 Actinoplanes sp.
AAGTTTGTCCCACTGGGGAAGGATCACCGGAGCGTCGCTGACGGTAACCGCCGCATATCTCGTCAGATCGATGTCGCGGGGGCTGACCCCGTCGGCGGTACCGAGGAACTTGGCGAAGCTCGCCCGATGAGCTCCGGGAAAAGCCAGCTGGAACATCGCCACGGCCACCCGCCGCCGAGGCACCCGCCAGACGTGCAAGGTCACCGGCATCCGGCTCAGGCCACGTCGGCGGACGCGCCGGCGGCGTCCAGCGCGTCCAGGACGGCGATGACGTTCGGGTGTGCCTGCATCAGCCCATTCTCACCACCCGAACTGCTCCCGGTGCAGGCGGCCCGGGGGAACACCGACCGCGCGGGCGGCTCGGAACACCGACGTCGTCCAGGCGTCCGGCCCGCAGACATAGACGTCGTGGGCGGCGATGTCGGGCGAGATCGACCGCAGCGCCCCGGCGTCGTCGTAGTCGGCGTACTCGGCGGGCAGCCAGGACCCGGCCGCGGCGCGCGGGCCGACCAGCGGCACCAGGCGCACCCCGCGGTGCTCGGCCAGCCACTCGAGCTCGGCGAGGAACGCCACCTCCTGCGGATGCCGGGTGCGATAGACAAGAGTGGCCTTGCCGAGCCCGTACGGCAGGTCCCAGAGCAGCGCGAGCAGCGGTGTCACCCCGACCCCGCAGGCCAGCATCGTCACCGGCCCGCCCGCGTAGGAGGCCGCGGTCATCCGCCCGTACGGTCCCTCGATGAGCACCCGCGTGCCGGGCCGCAGCGCCGCCACCCGGGAACTGCCGTCGCCCACCACCTTGACCGTGATCCGCAACGCGTCGCCGCGCGGCGGTCCGGAGAGCGAGAACGGGTTGCCGCGCAGCGTGCCCCGGCCGTCCAGGAAGCGCCACACGAAGAACTGCCCGGCTCGCACCGGCAGCCGGTCGAGTCGCCGTCCCCGCAGGTAGACCGAGACCAGGCCGGGTGCCTCCGGGTCGATGTGGTCGACGGTCAACCGGTGCCGCAGCGTGCGCCACAGGGGCAGACAGAGCCGGAAGATCAACACCGAGCCGGCGGCGAACGCGTACGCGCCCCACCAGAACGCGCGGACGGCCGGCGGGCGGAAGTCGCTGCCGATCAGGAACTCGTGGGGCAGCGCCAGCCCGACCCCGAGGTAGGCGTAGAGGTGCAGCAGGTGCCACCGCTCGTAGCGCAGCCGCCGTCGTGCCCGGCGTACCGACGTGACCACGACCAGGATCAGCGCGGCCAGGGCGGTGCAGGCGGCGAGCATGCCGGGCTCGGCGAGAAGATCGATTCCGGCGTACGCGATGAGGGCGAGCACGACGTGGACCAGCAGGAGGTGGAACGACGCGAAGCCGGTCCAGCGGTGCCAGCGCGCGAGCGTGTCCTGGCCGTACGCCTGCTCGATCCACGGGATTCTTGCCATCAGCACGACCTGGATCAGCAGCAGGTCGGCCGACCAGAGCGCGGCGAGCCGGCCCCACGCGGCTACCCCGTCGGGCGCCTCGTCGCGCCCCGCCATCCACAATGCCGTGACGATGATCAGGCTGAGGGCGGCAGCCGGCCGGGTCGCATGTCGTACGCCTTGTCGCACGAGGCGAGACCGTACAAAGCCGCAGGCCCGCGCGGCAGGGACTCGTGAACAAGCTATCGGTTTCGAGTGTTTCCGTTATCCCGTCACGCCGGTGGCCTCCGCGCTCGCCTCCCAGAGTTTCGCCGCGGCGGCCGGGTCGCTCGCGTGCCTCATCGGCTTGCTGAGATCGTGCCCGACGTAGTAGCCGCCGTTGGTCAGCCCGTCGGTGGTCATCAGCCACGCCAGCAGCGCGCCGGCCCGCGCGGGCGGCACCAGGAAGGGCGCGAACTTGTAGAAGAGCCGGGTGCCCGTGCCCGCCCCGAAGTTGCTGCGCACGACGCCGGGGTGGAACGAGACGCTGGTGATGTCGGGTCGGCGGCGGGCGGCCTCGGCGGCGAACAGGATGTTGGCTGATTTCGCCGCGCCGTAGGCCGGGAAGGATCGGAACCGGGCCGGGTCACCCGCGAAGTTGTCCGGGTCGGGAGCGCCGCGCAGGTGCGCTC
>DASRYP010000542.1:0-2336 GCA_035687165.1 Actinoplanes sp.
CTGGTCGTCACACGGGACCGGTTCTACCTCAGCTCGACCCAGATCATCGAACCGACGGTGAAGTACCCCGTCCCGGTCGACGGCTACGACCGCACCCCCGGCAAGGGCATCGGCCACCTCTTCGTCATCGACCGCGCCGGCAAGCTGATCAAGGACGTCATCCTCGGCCAGGACATCGTCTACCACCCGGGCGGCATCGACCTCAGCGGCGACGACCTCTGGGTCCCGGTCGCCCAGTACCGCCCGAACAGCAGCGCCGAGATCGACCACGTGGACCTGCGCACGCTGCGCGTCACCCGGCTCTTCACCGTCGCCGACCACATCGGCGGCATCGTCTACGACCCGACCACCAAGCGCCTCGTCGGCAACACGTGGGGGTCGCGCACCTTCTACGAGTGGGACCGCGGCGGCCGTCAGCTGGCGAAGTACGCGAACCCGACCAACGTCCTCGACTTCCAGGACTGCCAGTACGTGCCGGCCGGGAAGATGGTGTGCGGCGGCATCACGGCACTGCCGCAGGCGCCCGGCACGCCCGGCAGCTACGAGCTGGGCGGCGCCGTCCTGATCGACCTGCACGACCGCAAGATCATCAACGAGTTCCCGTTCCAGCAATGGTCGGCCGCCGGGCACGTGATGACCCGTAACCCGGTGAAATTCGCGCGGGACGGGCACACGCTCACGATGTGGGCGGCGCCGGACAACGGCGAGGACGTCGCGGGCACCCAGATCTACACGTTCCAGACCACCCTCACCCGGTAACTTCCACAACCCCCTCCGCGCTGGTAACAGGGCGCGGGGGACCCGACCTCCGCACGGCCGGGGCCCCCGCGCCCGCGCTCCGGCGATCTCGCCGGCCGCCGCACAGTGGCCGACGGGCGTTATTTCTGCCAGCCGACCGTCTCCGGCAGTGGGGTGCCGAAGATGGTGGCGCCGACGTTGGCCAGGCCGTTCGAAACGCCGTAGATCGACGGACCGCTGTAGAGCGGGATGAAGCCGTACAGTGCCAGCCCTTCCCGTTCCAGCTCGTTGGCCTTGGCGATCTGCTGGTCGGGATCGGCGATCTCGGCGACCGCCTTGATCTTCCGGTCCAGTTCGGTAGTGCCGACGCCGGTGATGTTCGCGTTGCTGGTGCTGCCGTAGAAGCCGTCCAGGTTGTGGGCGCCGAACGGGTCGAGGGCCCGGTAGCCGGCCAGGAACAGGTCGAACTTGCGGCCGCTGACGACCGAGTCGAAGTCGTTCTCCGCGATCGTCTTGACGTTGACCTGGACGCCGATCGTCTTCAGCTGGGCCGCGATCGCGCCCGCCGTCGCCTTCCTGAGCGGGTCGTCGCCGGTCAGGACGTAGCTCAGCGCCAGCCTCTTGCCGTCCTTCACCCGGATCCCGTCACTGTCGGCGACCCATCCGGCGGCGTCCAGTTCCTTCTTCGCCGTCTCGGGGTTGTACTCGATGACTTCGGCGACGTTGTCGTGGTAGCCCTTCTGGAAGGAGAACAGGACCGCGGAGCCGGGCAGCGGCTCGTCGTAGTCGAGTCCCTGCAGGTTGATCGCGGCGACCTGCTTGCGCTCCACGGTCTCCAGGATCGCCTTGCGGACGGCGATGTCGCCGAGCAGCGGCGCCTTGCTGTTGAGGAAGAGGAAATACTCGAACGGGCTGCCCCCGCGCCGGGTCTCGGTGCCGGACACGCCGGTGATCTGCTTGAGGCCGTCGGCGTCCCCGGTCGCGGCCACGTCGAGTTCGCCGTTGCGGAAGGCGTTGAGGGCGGCCTGGGACTCGAGGCCGACGAGGATGCGCTTGTCGAGCTTGCCGGTCCTGCCCCACCACTTCGGGTTGCGCTCGAAGGTCGCGTCGCCGGTGGCGGCGTCGTACTTCGTGACGGTGTAGGGGCCGGCGCCCCACTGCGGTACGACCTTCTTGAGGTAAGCCGTGTTGAAGGTCTTCGCGTCTACCGTGGCTTTCGGGTTCAGCAGAGTCATGAACAGCGCCGTCCACCACGCGTTCACACCCTTGAACTCGATGACGGCCTGCTTGTCGTTCGCCCCGGCATGGACTGAGGTGATCCGCGCGTAGGGGATGGTGTCGCCGACATAGAAGTCCTTGTTCGTGCCGTTGTTGGCTCTCCAGGTCTCCTCGACGGCCCGGTAGTCGATCGGGGTGTCGTCGTTGAAGGTGGCCTTCGGGTTGATCATGATGGTGACCCGCTGGTTGCCGTCGACGACCGCCGACTTCACGTCAGTGAAATAGTCGGGGTTGTACTGCACGTCGCCGGCGGCCGAGTAGGTGATCGCGGCGGCGTTGTACCAGAACCACAACCTGGCCGCCGCCAGGTTCGCGTCGGC
>DASRYP010000543.1:0-3870 GCA_035687165.1 Actinoplanes sp.
AGATCCGTGCGGTGTGCGGCACGTCTTGGTTCAGGCCGTTCGGCTGCTCGGTCACAGGTCATCCCCCTGGTTCTGGCGCTCCTCGATGGACGATCATAGATCGTACGAGGGTCAGGAACGGCCGGTCCCGCTGCTGTGACCGTAAGCCCGTCACGCCACCCAGGGGCGTTTGGCGCGGTGGCGCTGCTTGGTGCGGTACATGTCGGCGTCCGCGGCCAGGGCGAGTTGGGCGAAGTCGCTGCGGCCGGTGCCGCTGGCGTGGCCGATGCTCGCGCCCACCTTGCACGGGCCGCTGCGGGTCTCGATCGGTTCGGCCAGCGCGTGGTGGATCTGCTCGGCCGTGTCGCGCAGCGCCGCGTCGACCTCGTCGCCGGTCACCACGACCACGAACTCGTCGCCGCCCGTGCGGGCCAGCAGGTCGCTCGGGCGCACCAGCGCGGCCATCCGATCGGCCACCGTGCGCAGGACCTCGTCGCCGGCGTCGTGACCGCCCGCGTCGTTGACGGTCTTGAAGTCGTCGAGGTCGATCACCATCACGCCGACCTCGACGTCCGCGCGCCCGGCGAGCTCGTCGGTGAGCGCGCGCAGCAGCGACCGGTTGGCCAGGCCGGTCAGCGGGTCGTGGGTCGCGGCGTGGTGCAGGCGGGCACGGCTCTCGGCCAGTTCGTGGTGCAGCCGGGCGTGGTGCACCGCCATCGACGCGTGCTGGGCGAAGAGCTCGAGCATCTCGCGCTGGACCGGGCCGGGCCGGCGCCCGTCGCGGGGCAGGTCGACGCTGAGCACCCCGACCAGGTCGCCGGTCGGCGAGGTGAGCGGGGCGAACAGCATGTCCTCGGGGTGCCAGCCGCCGGCGTCCGCGGGCAGCGGCAACGTGTCCGACGTCCAGGCGATCACGGCGTCGGGCATGTCGTGGTTGTGGTCGACGAAGTAGAGCGAGCCCCACTGCTCGGCCTTGCCGAACAATTCGTCCCAGTTGGCCACGGTCGTCCGGGTGCCGTGCAGCTCGCGGCGGATCTCCTCGGTGCCGTCCACCGACACGACCGTGAATCGGCCGTCGTCCTGCAGCACGTTGACCACCGCGCACTCGAAGCCCGATGCCTTGGTGACGCCGTGCACGATCGCGTCCATCGTGCGGGTCAGGTCGAGGCTGGCGTGCACCGCCTTGCTCACCTCGTGCAGGGTCCGCAGGCCGTCGAGCTGCGCGAGGGCGTCGGACAGCTGCGACGACAGATCCTCGATGCTGGTCAACCCGCCTCCTGACGCGGTTGCGGCAGCCCCTGCCGCGCACCTGAGTCTGAGATCTTAACCAGACGATGCCCCTCCGTGACCAACCTCTCCCCCGCGGACTGGGACCGGCCTGCCGGCTACGGGGAAAGGCGCTTGTCACAGAGTCTGGAAAGCGGGCGTGCGGCGTGCTTGGGTTTGATCGTGAGCGACGCCACCGACCTGACCGACGACACGACGACCACCAAGTGGACCCATCGGGTCGCGACGCCCCTTCGTGCCTTCCTCAGCACCGAGGCGGGCAGTGCCGGTGTGCTCGTCGCGGCGATCATCGCCGCGCTGGTCTGGGCCAACACGTCCGACAGCAGCTACGAGTCGTTCTGGCACACCGAGCTCAGCATCCGCCTGGGCGACCAGATCCTCGACCTCGATCTGCGCGAATGGGTCAACAGCGGCCTGATGACGCTCTTCTTCCTGGTCGTGGGGCTGGAGGCGCGACGCGAGTTCGACCTGGGCGATCTGCGGGACCGGCGGCGCTTCCTGCTGCCCGCCCTGGCCGGCGTCGTCGGCATGGCGCTGCCCATCGGGATCTTCCTGGCGTTCAACCACGGCGGGCCGGGCGCGGCCGGCTGGGGCGCAGCCATGTCGACCGATACCGCGCTCGCGCTGGGCCTGCTCGCCCTGGTCGGCCGGAACGTCCCGGTGCAGGCACGATTATTCCTGGTGACCGTGTCGGTGGTGGACGACGTGGTCGCCCTGATCATCATCGCGGTCGCGTACTCGGACGACATCCGGGTGGGGCCGTTGCTGCTCGCCCTCGCGGTCTACCTGTGCACCCTCGTCATGGTGCGGACCGGGGTGCACAGCGGCTTCATCTACCTGCCGTTCTGCGTGGTCATCTGGGGGGCGACGCTGGCCAGCGGCATCGACCCGGTCGTCTCCGGCCTGGCGATCGGGCTCGCCGCCGCCGCGTACACCCCGCCGCGCGGCGAGCTCGAAATGGCCAGCGACCTGTTCCGGTCGTTCCGGGAGCAGCCGACGCCGGAGCTGGCGCGCTTCGCCCGGGTGGGCATGCTCCGGACGCTGTCGCCGAATGACCGCCTGACGCGCACCTGGGCCGGGGTGTCGAGCTACCTGATCGTGCCGCTTTTCGGCCTGGCCAACGCGGGCATCAGCATCGACGCGGGCTTCCTGGCGCAGGCGCTGACGTCGCCGGTCACGGTGGGCGTCTTCGTGGCGTACGTCGTCGGTAAGCCCGTCGCCATCACCGGGGTATCCGCCGCGGTCACGTGGTTCAGCAAGGGCCGCATCCGCCCCGGCGCGGGCTGGGCGTCCGTGCTCGGCACCGGCACGATCGCCGGGATCGGCTTCACCGTCTCGTTCCTGATCGCCAACCTGGCGCTCGAGGAGCCGCAGCTCTCCGAGGCGAAGCTGGGTCTGCTGCTGGCGATCGTCGGCGCGTCCCTGGTCACCTGGACCGTCTTCTTCGTGACCGGGCGCCTGTCCAAGCCCCGCAAGGCCGTGGCCCTGCTCGGCGACGTCGAGGAGCTGGTCGACCTGGTCCCCGACGTCGACCCGCACCGCGACCACTGGCGTGGCCCGGCCGAGGCCTCCGTGACCCTGGTCGAGTACGGCGACTTCCAGTGCCCGTACTGCGGCCGCGCCGAGCCGATCGTGCGCGAGCTGATGGTCGACGACGATCTGCGCTACGTCTGGCGGCACCTGCCGCTGACCGACGTGCACCCGCAGGCCCAGCAGGCCGCCCAGGCCGCCGAGGCCGCCGGGCTGCAGGGCAAGTTCTGGGAGATGCACGACCTGATGTTCACCCGCCAGGACCACCTGCGCATCGCTGACCTGATCGCCTACGCCGGGGAGCTCGGCATCGACCAGGACAAGTTCCACAACGACATGCTGATGCCGGAGTGCCAGGAGCACATCACCGCCGACCTGGAGTCGGCCGACCTCAGCGGCGTCTCCGGCACGCCCACGTTCTTCATCAACGGCCGCCGCCACTACGGCGCGTACGACGTCCAGACCCTGAAGGAGGCGATCCGGGTGGCCCGCGTACGGGCGCGCATCGCGGCCCGGCACTACTAGCGTTTCGTCGGCCGGTCCGGCAGCAGCCCTTCCTCGTGGTCGAGTTCGCGTTCCAGCACCCGCAGGCCCTCGTCGGGCAGCCGCCCGGCGTCGCGCCAGCGCAGCAGTTCCTCCCGCTGGGCGTCGATCGCCACCCGGCGGACGTGCAGCGCCGCCTCGTACCTGGGCGACACCGGCAGGTCGGCCGCGGCGCTGTCCCGCAGCGAGGCGATCCGGCCGCGATAGCGGGTCAGCCGGGTCCGCAACTGCCCGCGCATCGTGTCGATCATGTGGGCGTGGATGTCGTCGTGCTCCTGCGCCTCGAGCTCGTCGAGCGCGGCGATGGCCGCCTCGGCGGACGCCGAGCGGGCCTCGTTGCGCAGGCGGGCCTGGTCGTTCTCGTTGGCGTGCAGCCCGAGCGCCCGGACCAGCGGCGCGAAGGTGAGGCCCTGCCCGACCAGGGTGACCAGCACGACGGCGAACGTACAGAACAGCAGCAGGTCACGGTCGGGGAACGGCGCTCCACTCTCGGTGACCGTCGGCAGCGTGAAGATGGCCGCCAGGCTGATC
>DASRYP010000544.1:0-6791 GCA_035687165.1 Actinoplanes sp.
AGTTCAGCACGGCACTGCTCAAGGGTCTCGCCTACGCCATCGACAACCCCGATGAAGCCGGCAAGATCCAGCAGAAGTTCGTGGCGACGACGAAGCCCGACGGCGTCGCGGCCGAGCTCACCCTGATGGGCCCGTATGTGAAGTCGGCCGCCGCCGGTATCCCGGTCGGCGCGCTCGACGCGGAGCGGGTCGCCCGCAGCATCGCGCTCCTGCAGGGATCCGGTCAGATCGAGGCCGGTCTCCGGCCCGAGCAGGTCATCGACTTCAGTCTGGTCCCCCAGGCCTGATCTGTTCTGAGATGCGGGATCCGCCGGTCCGCCGGCGCATCCCGCACTCGCATCTCATTCGTTCGCTTGCATCTCACTCGCTTGCTAGGAGCACCCGGTGCAAGACACCCTGACGCCCCCGTCGGAGGCCACAGTGGCCCGTCCCTCCCGCCCCGCGAGGCGGTGGTCCCCCTCGGTGGTGGCCTGGCCGGTGCTCGGCATCGTCCTCACCATCACCCTCTGGTGGGCGGTCGTCGAGATCTTCGAGATCCAGCCGATCATCCTGCCGTCCCCCGCCGACGTGTGGGAGGGCTTCCGCACCTACCCGGAACTGCTGTTGAACACGACGTGGGACACCGTCCGGGTCACGCTCTACGGTTTCGGCCTCTCGGTCGTGGTCGGCGTGGCGCTGGGCACGGCGATCGCCGCGTGGAAGCCGTTCGAGCGCGCCTTCGGCCCCCTGCTGGTGGCGCTCAACGCCGTACCGAAGGTGGCGATCGCACCCCTGCTGATCGCTTGGTTCGGCTTCGGCACCAAGCCCGTACTGGCGATGGCGTTCCTGCTCTGCTTCTTCCCGATCGTGCTCTCCACCGCGACCGGCCTGGCCGGCACCCCCGCCGACCTGGCCGAACTGGCCCGCTCGCTGGATGCCACCCGCGCCCAGACGTTCCTGCACGTGCGCGTGCCGGCCGCCCTGCCCCAGATCTTCGTCGGCCTCAAACTGGCGATGCCCCTGGCCGTCATCGGTGTGGCCGTGGGCGAGATGCAGTCCGGCGGCGTCGACGAGGGCCTCGGCACGATCATCGTCCAGACCGCGGGGCAGGGCGACACGGCGACCGCGTTCGCCGCCCTGACGCTGATGGCGCTGGTCAGCATCGTGCTCTACTACCTCCTGGTGTTGATCGAGCGGCTCGCACTCCCGTGGGTCCGCGGCACGACCGCCTGAGCCGCCGGTGCGTCCCCCGGCCTTCCTGATCGTGCGCCGGTCAGTGGGAGCGGGTCAGTCGGGCCACTCGCCCCTTCTCACCGGAGGACCAGCAGGTGCCGTCGGCGGTGCACTCGACGGCGTCGAAGCTGCCGGTGTCGAAGCGGGTCCAGGAGCGGCCGCCGTCACGGGAGATGTCGCTGCCGGTCGGGCCGACGGCCAGGGCCGTGTCGCCGCGGCCCAGCCAGGCCGAGCCCGAGCGGTACTCGCCGGGAACCGTGCGGGCGACCGTCCAGGTGCGGTGCTTCAAATAGGCGGCGCCCGCCGGGGCTGCCGTGGGCGCGGTGTAGTCGCCGCCGACCGCGAGGGCTTCGCCCGAGCGCTTCAGGGCCAGGCTGTAGATGCCGGCGCTCGGACCGCTCGGAACCGGCGTCGTCGTCACCGACCAGTGGCGGCCGCCGTCACGCGACGTGAACACCCGGGACGCGGCGCCACCGCCCGTGGCGAACATCGCCTTACCGCCCGCCGACACCAGGCACGTCCCGCTCGCGGCGAACGCGAACTCGCCGGTCACCGCGTCCGGCATTCCCGCCGGCGACTGCACCTGCCACGACCGTCCGCCGTCGCGCGTCGCGAGGATGCGGAACTTGCCGTCGACCGGGTCGGACAGCGCCAGCCCGTGCCGCCGGTCGAGGAACGTCAGGCAGTCATAGAAGGCGACCGGGTCCGCGTTGCGGAACGTCTCCGTCCAGCTGCGCCCGCCGTCCGACGTCGCGTACAACCGGGAATCCGGGCCGTTGCCGATGGTCAGGGCGACCGCGTTACGGGCGTCGAACGCCGTGATGTCGCGGAACTCCAGGCCCGCGGCGTCGGCGGGCCCGACCGAGGCCCAGCTCCGGCCGCCGTCGACCGTGCGCAGCACGGTGCCGGCCGAACCGGCGACCCACGCGACGGAAGAGCTGACCGGGGCGAGCCCGCGGAACCGCGCCGCGGTGCCGGTCGGGGTGAGCTCCCAGCCCAGTTTTCCGCCCGCCTGAGCGGGAGCGGGGACGAGGGCGGCCGCGACGACGCCGGCCAGGGCGATCGACAAAGTTCGCTGCAAGGTCATGTCGCGGAACTTACCGTGTGGACCACGGCACGGAAACCGGAGAATGGCGACTAGCCGTCGAGCAGGGCGCGTAGCCGCAGCGTGTCGCCGACGGTCCAGCCCGGCGGTGGGGCCAGGGCGGCCCAGCCGTCGACCGCTCCGGACTTGTAGACGTGGCCGTGGCCGGTCGGGGCCTTGTTGGCGAAGAGCAGGTCGACCGTCGTCTGCCAGAACGTGATCACCGGATACCAGTGCATGTCGGGGGTGATGTCCGGGCCCCGCCGGCCGCGCAGCCACTCCGGCTTGTGCCAGAGCAGGCTCGGGCTCACCCACACGACCGGGTCGGACGAGTTCTGCATGTAGACGACCTTGCGTCGCGGTCCGGCCAGGTCGCGCAGTTCGCGCGCCTCCGCGGCGAACTCCACCGGCAGCTCTCGGTAGACCGGATCCCACACCGGCGAACTCGGCTCCCGGTCGGCGGTCAGCTCGCGGTGGATCGGGTTGGCGAACATCGGCCCCTCGAGCAGGATCCCGTCCGCCCCGTCGACCATCGCCGCCGCCGTGCCGAAGGTCTTCTCGGTCCCGTACGTGCCCAGGCTCTCGCCGAAGATCAGCAGCTTGGGCCGATGGTCCGCCGGCATCGCCGCCCAGCGTGACCGCACCGCCGTGATCAGGGCGGACGCGGCGTCGACCACCTTGGTGCGGTCGACCGCGAACGAGATCCAGCTCGGCAGGTAGCTGTACTGCATCGAGACCAGCGCGGTGTTCCCGCCGTACATGTACTCCAGCGAGCTCGGCACGGCGTTGTCGACCCACCCGGTGCCGGTCGGCGTGAAGACCGCGATCACCGCGCGGTCCCAGGCCCGCGTACGGTCCATCTCGCGCACCACCAGCGCGGCCCTCTCGTCGACCGTGTCGGCCGACGAGAGCCCGGCATAGATGCGCACCGGGTCGAGGGCGAAACGCCCGGAGAAGGCGCCGAGCGCGTCGGCGGTCGGCGCCTTGGTCACGAAGTTGCGCCCCTGCCGGCCCAGCGAGTCCCAGCTCACCAGGGACGGACCGCTGCCTGAGCGCAGCGCCGAGGCGGGCTGTACGACCCCGTCGCCCGTACCGCTGTCGGTGATCGCGGCCGACCGGTCGGCGCTGGTGTAGAGGTTGCTGACCAGCAGGCCGTCGAACGCCGTGTAGCTGAGCAGGGACACCACCACGAAACCCGCGCAGTACGCCGCCGACTCGGGCACCAGCCGTCCGAAGAGCCGGGCGAACCCGTGCGCGGCGAGCCGCAGGCAGCGGGCGAGCAGCAGGAGCGCCGCGAAGGTGAGCAGGCTGATCCCGACCGTCCGGATCAGGTCGTACTCCTGTGGAGGTGGCATGCCGAGACGTACCCGCAGATCGCGCTGCCAGCGGGTGCCCAGCCGGAGGAAGAGCAGGATCAGGGGCGGGACCAGGACGACCAGCACACGCCAGGCGATCCGCTCGATCCGGCGCGACGGCCACCACCGCAGGCGCACCATCGCACCGATCGCGGTTCCCCCGGCGTACCCGAAAGAGGCCGTTAAGCCGGCCACGACACCCTGCAGCAACCACGGCCGGGGCAGCAGAGACGGGGTGTAGGTGAGGCAGTAGAAGACGGCGCAGAGGCCGAAGCCGGTGACGCTCAGACCGCAGCGGATCATCCGGCGGCGGGGGACCGCGGTCGCGGGCAGGGAGAGGGCGCGGCGCTGCGTGGGTATCAGCGCACGGGTGGGCGCCGGGACCACCAGTCTGCGCATCGGCTCCCCCGCTTCCTCGTCACCGCCGTCGATTCGCGTGACCCGCGCGCCACCGATGGTGACGTTGACCCGATGGCAGGATCTTCCGTTCGCCCCCCGGGCCGCAAGCGTGTTTGAGGCCCTGCTGACCGATTCGCCGGATCACTTCGTGCGGTGGCCGACAACTTGGACTAACTGGACGAGCTGGGCGTTACCTCTCCGCACCCGATACCGCTGCTCGAACCCCGGCCGGCGCGAACGACGGCGGGTACGCGGTACGCGACTACCGTGCGGTCGACCCCGGCTGGGCACGATGGCGGACCTGAGCGGCCGGTTGCCCACCGGCCCGGGTGGGTGGACGCCGCGCAGTCGAAGGAGCGGGCAGACTAGGGACCGGTCGATTCCTGGAAGAACGGCGGTGCCGGCGGTGTCCAAGATTCTCTCGCGTCGTGATCTCGACTTCCTGCTCTACGAGTGGCTCGACGTCGAGGCGCTCACCGCCCGGAAGAGGTTCTCCGAGCACTCCCGGGACACGTTCGACGCCTTCCTCGACGTCTCGGCCCAGATCGCCGAGCGCGACTTCGCACCCCACAACCGGCTCAGCGATCTGGCGGAGCCGACCTCCGACGGCGGGCGGGTCCAGGTCATCCCCGAGGTCGCCGCGGCGCTCAAGGTCTTCAACGAGACCGGCCTGCTCAGTGCCACGATGGATGCCGAGGTCGGCGGCCTCCAGCTTCCGCACGTGGTGGCCCGGGCCTGCTTCGCCTGGTTCCAGGCGGCGAACATCGCCACCTCGTCCTATTCGCTGCTCACCGCCGGCAACGCCAGCCTGCTGCTGACCTACGGGACCCCCGGCCAGATCGAGACGTATGTGAAGCCGATGCTCGACGGTCGCTTCACCGGGACGATGTGCCTCTCCGAGCCGCAGGCGGGCTCCTCGCTGAGCGACGTGCTGACCCGGGCGACGCCCGCCGGCGACGGCGGCTACCGCGTCACCGGCTCCAAGATGTGGATCTCCGGCGGCGACCACGAGCTGAGCGAGACGATCGTGCACCTGGTGCTGGCCCGGGTCGCGGGTGCACCGGCCGGGGTCAAGGGGCTGTCGCTGTTCATCGTGCCCAAGCACCACGTCGAGCCCGACGGCACGGTCGGCGAGCGCAACGGGGTGTCGCTCTCCGGGCTCAACCACAAGATGGGCTACCGGGGCACGACCAACGCCGTGCTCGCCTTCGACGACGCCACCGGCTACCTGGTGGGCGAGGAGGGCAAGGGCCTGACCTACATGTTCCACATGATGAACGAGGCCCGCATCGGGGTCGGCGCGGGCGCGGTCGCGCTGGGCTACACGGGTTATCTGCACGCGCTCGACTACGCCCGCTCGCGCGATCAGGGGCGTCCGGTGGCGGCGAAGGACCCGCTGGCGCCGCCCGTGCCGATCGTCAAGCACCCTGATGTCCGGCGCATGCTGCTCGCCTCCAAGTCGTACGTCGAAGGCGGTCTGGCCCTGATTCTCTATGCGGCCAAGCTGCTCGACGAGCCCTCCGACGAGAACGACCTGCTCCTCGACGTGCTGACCCCGATCGTGAAGGCGTGGCCGTCGCAGTGGTGCCGGCTGGCCAACGACCACGCGATCCAGGTGCACGGCGGCTACGGCTACACCCGCGAATACCCCGTCGAGCAGTTCTACCGCGACAACCGGCTCAACTCGATCCACGAGGGCACCGACGGCATCCAGGGCCTCGACCTGCTGGGCCGCAAGGTCATCATGCGCGGCGGCGCCGGATTGTCGGTGCTGATCGGCCGCATCGTGACCACCGCCGTGGCCGCCCCGGCCGAGCTGGGCCAACCGGTGATCGCCCTCTGCGACCGCCTGGCGGCCACCACCCGCAAGCTCTGGGCCGCCGGGGACCCGACCGCCGCCCTGGCGAACTCGACGGCCTACCTGGAAGCCGCCGGTCACCTCGTGATCGCCTGGCTCTGGCTCTCCCAGCTCGCCGCCGCCGAGGGTAAGGAGGGCTCGTTCTACGACGGCAAGCGTCTGGCCGCGCGTTACTTCCTCACCCACGAACTGCCCCGCATCGTCCCGCTGCTCGACCTGCTCGATTCGGGCGACACGCTGGTGGCCGACCTGGACGACGCCTGCCTGGGATAACTTGATCGCATGGCCTCTTCGAGCAAGGCCCCGGCGACCGAGGTCGAGGTCGGCGACCACACCGTGCGCGTGTCGAACCCCGGGCGGGTCTACTTTCCGGAGCTCGGCCTGACCAAGCTCGACCTGGTCAACTACTACCTGTCGGTCGGCGACGGCATCGTGCGGGCGCTGCGGGAACGGCCGTGCATGCTGCACCGCTTCCCCGACGGGCTGGCCGGCGAAAAGGTCCACCAGAAACGGGTGCCGCACGGTGCGCCGCCGTGGTTGGAGACGGTGCGGGTGAAGTTCCCGCGCTTCAACCGCCACGCCGACGAGCTCTGCGTGACCAGACTGGCCGACGTCATCTGGGCCGTGCAGATGTCGACGGTCGAGTTCCACCCCTGGAACTCGCGCCGCGCCGACACGGAGAAGCCCGACGAGTGGCGCATCGACCTCGACCCGATGCCCGAGTGCCCCTACGACCGCGTGCGCGGCGTGGCCGCGGTCGCCCACGATGTGCTCGACGACCTGGGCATCGTCGGCTATCCCAAGACCTCGGGCGGTCGCGGCCTGCACATCTATGTGCGAATCGAGCCGTCGTGGGGCTTCTCCGACGTGCGCCGGGCCGCGC
>DASRYP010000545.1:0-4781 GCA_035687165.1 Actinoplanes sp.
CTCACCACCCTGCGCGGCCTGGGACTGGCCCCCGAGGTGCAGGACACCGTCTCGATCGAGGGCGCCGGGCTGTCGTCGAGCGCGGGCGGCGCCGCACTGGCCCGGGTCCGCAACGTCGTCGCCACGATCCCGGGCACCGACTCGACCGGGCGCGTCATCCTGGTCGCCCACTACGACTCGGTGCAGGCCGGTCCCGGCGGCAACGACGACGCGGCGGGCACCTCGACGATCCTCGAGACGGCCCGGGCGCTGCTGGCCGGCCCACGCCCGCGCAACGACGTGGTGCTGCTGCTCACCGACGGCGAGGAGGCCTGCCTCTGCGGGGCGAAGGCCTTCGTCGACCAGCACCCGCTGGCCCGCGACGGCGGGGTGGTGCTCAACATCGAGGCGCGCGGCAGCAACGGTCCGGCGATCATGTTCGAGACGTCGGAGGGCAACGGCCGGCTGGTCGAGGCGTACAGCCACGCGGTCAAGCCGGTGGGCACGTCGTTCGCCGTCGAGATCTATCGGCTGTTGCCCAACGACACCGACTTCACCCCCTTCCGGGAGTCGGGTTTCGCCGGGCTCAACGCGGCCTACATCGACGGCGCGGCGGTCTACCACGGGCCGACCGACGTGCCCGCCGCGATGGACCGCGACAGCCTGCAGCACCACGGCGAGAACACGCTGGCGCTGGTGCGCGAGCTGGGCGGGCGTGACCTCGGTCCGGTCAAGGTGACGGGCGGCGAGGACGCGACCTACTTCCCCGCGCCGGGCCTGCTGGTGCGTTATCCCGGCTCGCTGGTCTGGCCGATCGCGGTGCTGGCCGCGCTCGCGGTCGCGGCGCTGGCCGGGCTGGCACGCCGCCGCGGGCTGATCACGATGCGGCGTTTTCTGGCTGCCGGCGCGCTGACCCTGGTGCCGATCGTGCTCGCCCCGCTCCTGGCCCAGGTGCTGTGGTTCCTGCTCCGGACGGTCCGGCCGGAGTACGCGGCGATGGCCATCGACCCCTACCGTCCGACGATGTACCGGCTCGCCGTGATCTTCCTGGCCGCGGCCGTGGTGCTCGGCTGGTTCGCACTGCTGCGCCACCGGATCGGCCCGGCCGCCCTGGCGATCGCCGGGCTGGGCTGGCTCGCCGTCCTCGGCGTGGTGCTCGCCGCGTTCGTGCCCGGCGGCTCGTACCTGGCCGCGCTGCCCGCCCTGGCCGGGGCGCTGGCCGGGCTGATCGCCGTGACCACCCGCGGCTGGCTGCCGGTGGTCGCGGTGACGCTCGGCGGCGTGCTGGCGACACTCATCCTGCTGCCTACCGTCGTCATGCTCTTCCCGGCCCTGGGGCTCGGTCTGGGCGCGGCCGGCGCCTTCCTCACCGTGCTGCTCGGCCTCGCCCTGCTCCCGGTGATCGACCTGATCCATCCGGTGGCGGGCGGGCAGCGGGTCCGGCGGCGGGGCGGTCTACCCACTGCGGCCGCGGTCCTGGCGGTGCTGACCTTCACTGGTGCGGGCCTGGTGGTCGACCGGTTCGACGTCGACCGTCCCGCGCTGACCCAGCTGATGTACGCACTCGACACCGACACCGGCACCGCGCGCTGGATCAGCGACGAGAGCGACGTGCAGAGGTGGACCGGACAGTACGTCTCCGGCGACCTGCACCGGATCGACGACACGCTGCCGGCCTTCGGGCCCAAGGAGGTCCGCACCGGCGAGGCCCGGGCCACGAACCTGCCGGCGCCGCGGCTCACAGTCGAGTCCGACACCCGCTCGGGCGACACCCGCACGCTGACCTTGCGCCTGCAGCCGCAGCGACAGGTTCGCCTGGTCACCCTGCACGTGACGAGCGCGACGCCGGTCGAGACGGCGACCGTCGAGGGCCGCTCGGTGGCAACCCCGACCGACAAAGCGTGGGGCTTCGTCTTCCACGCTCCGCCGCCCGCGGGGGTCGAGGTCACGCTGACCGTGCGCGCGGCGGGCCAGGTGCGGTTCCGGGCGATGGACGGCAGCGACGGGCTGAGCGACCTTCCCGGCTTCCGGGCCCGCCCGGCCGGCGTCGGCGTCGTCGGCTCCCACACCAGCGAGATGCTGGCGGTCGCCAAGACGTACACGTTCTAGGGCAAGACGTACACGTTCTAGGGCAAGACGTACACGTTCTAGGGCAAGACGTACACGTTCTAGGGCAAGACGTACACGTTCTAGGGCAAGACGTACACGTTCTCAGGAGGGCGGGTCCGATCACCGGCCGCGGCCGCGGCGGCCGGTGGACTCGTTGTGGCGGAAGTGGACGAAGAGGCGCCCCCAGTTGTCGCCGTCCTTCTCGACCCGGTGATAGAGCTGCTTGATCTCTTTCTGGTCGAGAAAGCGGAGCACCTTCTTCTTCAGGGCGCCGCTGCCCTTGCCCGGGATGATCTCGACCATGCTGGCCTTCTTCTGCACGGCCTCGTCGATGATCCCGCGCAGCGCGCGCTCGATCTCGTTGCCCTTGTTGAAAATGTCGTGCAAGTCGAGCTTGAGCTTCACGATAGGAATCCTAAGCGTCCGCGGATTTGCCGAGCCATTCCTCGACCCGGTGCAGTGCTTCCCGATAGTCGCTCTGCTGGTTCATCGCGGCGGCAAGCCGCAGATGGGGCAGCGCCTCGCGGAAGCGGCCACCGCGCTCCAGCGTCCGGCCGAGCACATGATGCGCGTAGTGATCCGACGGATCGCGCTCGATCAGCGCCCGCAACTGCTCCTCGGCCCCGTTGAGCTGGGCCGAGTTGAAGTAGGCGCGAGCCAGAAGCTGGCGTACGGCCGTGTTGTCCGGTTCGGCCTCGACGATCGGCTCGAGCAGACGGGCGGCGCCCAGCGGATTCCCCGACTCGAAGAAGAAGGTCGCTCTGCGATATTCCTCGAGAAGATCCACGTGCCCGCTCCCCACGCTCGCGCCGCCGCCGGCCGCCCTCCGCAAACCTCATCAACGCTGGCACAACATTGCCGCGACGGCGAGTGTTCCTTGGTCCAAACTTCCCGACAAATCGCCTCATACAGCAACTCAGCCGTCAGACAATGCCTTCGTGGGGGACTTTCGGAGCCATCTCGTCACCGCGCCCGCCCGTGCACGTTCCGGGCGGGTCCGGGCGACCGTCATCGGCGTCTTCGGGCTCGGGCTCTGCCTGCTGCTGGCCGGTGGCACCGCCGCGCCGGCGCTGACCTCGCCGGCCTTCCTGATCTCGGGGATGCGCGAGATCCCGTCGCCGCCGACGGGGACCTCGTGGGCACCGGCACCGCGGGAGGCCGACGGGCTGCGGATGGTCGCGAGCTCGGACGGGCCGGAGTTCGAGCTGCACACGGCCGGGGGCGACCGGACCTTCCTGCCCGGCGTCGACCTCGGCGAGACCACGCCCGGCCACCTGCCGGGCGAGGGCGCGATCTCGGCCGCACAGTACCGGGCCTGGTTCGCGGCGATGAGCTGGCTCGGGCTGCGCGCCGTGCGGATCTACGAGATCCATCCGCCCACGTTCTACGAACAGCTCGCCGCCTGGAACGAGGCGAACCCCGAACGGCCGCTCTATCTCATGCAGGGCGTACGGCTGCCCGACGAGACATACGTCAAGAAGGGCAACCTGTTCGACAAGACCTTCACCACCGCGTTCCGCCGGGAACTGGAGGCCGCCTCGCGGGCCGTGGCCGGCGACCTCACCCGGATGGCGGCACCCGGCCAAGCGGGCGGCACCTGGACCACGGACGTCACCCCGTGGCTGGCCGGTTGGATCATCAGCACCGAGATCGATCCCCGCGCGGCCGCCGCGTCGGACCGGCGCAACGCCTCGGCACCACGGGTCACCGGCAAGTTCTTCCGGAACACCGCCGGCTCGACACCGACCGAACGCTGGCTGGCCGCGCGCATGAACGACCTGGCCGGATTCCTGGCCAAGCGTTCCGTGAGCCAGCCGATCGCCTTCGCCAACTGGCCGACCACCGATCCGCTGCGCCACCCGCAGGAGCCGCTCCCGCAGGAGGATCTGCTGTCGATCGACGCCAACCACGTGCTGCCCACGGCGGACTGGCCGGCCGGGACGTTCGCCAGCTACCACGCGTACCCGTTCTATCCGGACTTCCTGCGGCTCGAGCCGGGGCTGGTCGGCTACGAGTACGAGGGGAGCCGCGACCCGTACGCCGGATACCTCGCCGCGCTGCGTAAACACCACACCGCGATGCCCACGCTGATCACCGAGTTCGGGGTGCCGTCGTCGATCGGGTCGGCCCACAACGCGCCGCTGGGCCGCTCGCAGGGTGACCACAGCGAGCAGGACGCGACGCGGAGCAACGGTGAGCTGCTGCGGTTGATCCACGGCCAGGGGCTCGGCGCCGGGTTCGTCTTCAGCTGGATGGACGAGTGGTACCGCTACACCTGGAACACGGCCGGGCCGCAGGACCCGGCCCGCCGCCAGCTGTGGCACGACCCGATGACCAACGAGCAGCACTTCGGGCTGCTCGCGATGGACGCGCAGGGCTCTCCCGACAGCGGTGCGCAGCAGTTGCTCGACACCGCCGCGTGGCCCGCGCGCGAGGTGTCCGCCCGGGTCGACGAGGCGTACCTGCATCTGTCGATCCGGTTGGCCGATTCGGCGCCGGGCTCGTTGATGGCCGGGTTCGACGTGCTCCCGGGCGTGACCGGCACGCCGATGCCGGGCAGTGGCGACCGCCGGCCCGACGCGGTCCTCGCGCTCAATCTGGTGGGACATACCGGGCAGGCATACCTCCGGACCCAGCTCGACCCGATGCCGCTGGACTTCTCGGTTCCGGCCGCCGAGCGGGGTCCCGCGCCC
>DASRYP010000546.1:0-3286 GCA_035687165.1 Actinoplanes sp.
ATCGGGCAGGGTCTTGCTCATGCGGCAGCTCCCGGAAGGACCTCGACAGTTGCGCGCCGCGAGGGGCGCAGGGTGGCAGCCGCGGCGACGATCTGCGCCTCGGTGACCTCGCCGACCAGCTTCGGCAGTTCGTTGAGCATCTCGGGCCGGCCGCGTTGCAGCTCGAGCACCGCCATCGGCAACGCCCGGCCGAGCACCGGGTCAGTGTCCCGCAGCAGGTGGGTGGCGATGCGTGCCTGGACCCGATCGAGCTCGCCGGGAGCCAGCCCGTCGGTCGACAGGCGGTCGAGTTCCTCGTCGACGGTGCGCAGCACCTTTTCCGCGTCGCCACCGGGCGGCATGTGCGCCTGCACCAGCAGCGCGGTCGGGTTGCGCACCTGGAACTCGTCACCCATGAAGCCGATGTAGCCGCCGATGCTCGTCACGATCCGGTCGCGCTGCACCAGGCGCTCGACCAGGCGGGACGCGTCGCCGTCGGTGAGCACCTCGGCGAGCACCACGAACGGCAGGTAGTCGTCGAAGTCGTTGATCGGGTCCGGCACCCGCCAGGCGCTCGCCACCCCGGGCAGCGGAGCGAGCCGGTCGGTGTAGACGTCGCGCCGCTCGCTCGTCAGGTCGGGCTCGTCGAAGTCGGGCAGCGGCGGCGCCGGGCGGGCCGGCACGTCGCCGAAGTGGCGGTGGATCATCGCGGTCGCGGTCGCCACGTCGAAGTCGCCGGCCACCGACAGGGTCGCGTTGCCGCAGGCGTAGTAGCGGTCGAAGAACGCCTGCGCGTCGGCGACGGTGGCGCTGTCGAGGTCGCCGAACGAGCCGTAGCCGTCGTGGGCGTTGGGGAAGGTCGAGAACATCACCGGGGGCAGCCGCAGCCAGGGGAACCCGCCATAGGGCCGGTTCAGCACGTTGACCCGGATCTCTTCCTTGACCACGTTGATCTGGTTGAGCAGATTCTCCTCGGTCAGCCGCGGCCCGCGCATGCGGTCGGCCTCGAGGAAGAGCGCTCGCTCGAGCGCGCCCGAGGGCAGCACCTCGAAATAGTCGGTGTAGTCGAGGTGGGTGGAGCCGTTGAAGGTGCCGCCGGCGCCCTGCACGTGCCGGAAGTGCGCCAGCTTCTCAAGGTTTTCCGAGCCCTGGAACATTAGGTGCTCGAAGAGGTGAGCGAAGCCGGTGCGTCCCTCGGGCTCGGAGCGGATGCCGACGTCGTAGACGACTGCCACCCCGACGACCGGGGCGCTGCGGTCGGGCGTGAGCACCACCCGCAATCCGTTGGCCAGGGTGAAACGGTCCACCGGGTACTTCGTCGCGGGGATCTTGATTCTGCGCGCCACGAAATGACATTAGCGCCTTCTTCCGCTCGCGTCGCAACTGCATGTCACCACGCGGCCACCCGGCGATGTCGATACCCGGACGGAGGCTTGACGTCATTCCCCACCTAGACCATCATTCCTATCCATCAGATAGGCATAAGCGGGTTTGCGGAACAGGGGGGGCATCGTGCACGTCTCGGCGCGCACCGACTACGCCGTGCGGGCCATGCTCTCGGTGACGGCGGAACAGCCCCGCCTGGTGAAGGCCGCCTCGCTGGCGGCGGCCCAGGACATCCCGCTCAGCTTCCTGCAGGGCATCCTGCTCGACCTGCGCCGGGCCGGTCTGCTGCACAGCCATCGCGGGGTCGACGGCGGTTACGCGCTGGCCCGGCCGGCCGACCAGATCACCGTCGGCGATGTCGTCCGTGCCGTCGGGGGCGCGCTCACCACCGTGCGCGGACTACCCACCACCAACGCGATCTACCACGGCGCCGCCACCGGCCTGCGCGACGTGTGGGTCGCCGTCGAGGAAGCCATCGAGGGCGTCGTCGACCACAAGACCCTGGCCGAACTCTCCGCTGTGCCCACCGCCACGTAGAAATGCCTGTTCCCACTGTCACATAGAAAAACCTCTTTCTCCCGCCACCTTGAAAGCTAGGAGTTGAGCATGAGCTCCCGCACCATCCGTGCGCTCGCCGTCGCCACCACCGCCCTGCTCTCCGCCGCACTGCTGGCCGCCTGCGGCGACGACGACAAGACGGACGCCTCGGCGTCCGGCGGGGGCACGGCCGAGGCCCCGAGCCTGCGCCTCGGCTACTTCCCCAACATCACCCACGCGCCCGCGCTGATCGGCGTCAACAAGAACTACTTCCAGACCGCGCTGGGCAGCACCAAGCTCGAGACCAAGACGTTCAACGCGGGCCCGGCGGCGATCGAGGCGCTCTTCTCGGGGGCGATCGACGCCACGTACATCGGTCCGAACCCGGCCATCAACGGCTGGGCGCAGTCCAAGGGCAGCGGCCTGAAGATCATCGCGGGCAGCACCTCGGGCGGTGCCGGCCTGGTGGTCCGGGAGGGCATCAACTCCCCGGCCGACCTCAAGGGCAAGAAGATCGCCACCCCGCAGCTCGGCAACACCCAGGACGTCGCCCTGCGGGCCTGGCTCAAGGAGAACGGCCTCAACGCCGACCAGCAGGGGGGCGGCGACGTGTCGGTGCTCCCGCAGGACAACGCGACCGCGCTGCAGGCCTTCGCCCAGGGCGCGATCGACGGCGCCTGGGTGCCCGAGCCCAACTACAGCCGGCTGCTCCTCGAGTCCAAGGGCAAGGTCCTGGTCGACGAGAAGACGCTGTGGCCCCAGGGACTCTTCGTGACGACCCACCTGATCGTGACGCAGGAGTTCCTCAAGAAGTACCCGGGCTCGGTCAAGAAGCTGCTGCAGGGCCACCTCGAGGCGCTCGACTACATCGAGAAGAACAACGCCGACGCGCAGAAGGCGGCGAACGCCCAGATCGAGGCCCTCAGCGGCAAGCCACTGAAGGACGACGTGCTCGCCGCGTCGTTCAAGAACCTCACCTACACCGCCGACCCGGTCGCGTCGTCGCTCTTCACCAGCGCGAAGCACGCCGAGGAGGTCGGGCTGCTCAAGCCCGTCGACCTCAAGGGCATCTACGACCTCGGCCCCCTCAACGAGCTGCTGAAGGCCGCGGGCAAGCCTGAGGTCAGCGACGCCGCCGCCTGAAAGGCCTGAAGAAGAATGAGCCTCCTGGAAACCAGGGACGTACGCACCGATCCCGTGGTGCGCCTCGAGAACGTCTCCAAGACGTACGGGGCGGGCGGTAATGCTCTGCTCGCCCTGGATCGCGTCTCGCTGAACGTGCGGCAGGGCGAGTTCGTCTGCCTGCTCGGCGCGTCCGGCTGCGGCAAGAGCACCCTGCTCTCGCTGGTCGCCGGTCTCGACGCGATCACCGGTGGCACGCTCG
>DASRYP010000547.1:0-10649 GCA_035687165.1 Actinoplanes sp.
GGAGGACGCCTGATGGAAGACTTCGTCACCCTGACCGACCTGGCATCCCGCGCGCTCGGCGGTGGCGTCGTGCACGCCGACGACGAGTTCTTCGCCGCAGCCGACCATCTCGTGCTCCCGGCGCCGCCGGTCTTCACGCCACGCTCGTTCGGCCACAAAGGCCAGGTTTATGACGGGTGGGAGTCCCGTCGCCGCCGCGAGCCCGGTTCCGACGCGGCGATCGTGCGGCTCGGCGTGCCCGGCGTCATCAGCGGCGTCGACGTCGACACCGCCTTCTTCACGGGCAACTTCCCGCCGCACGCCGCGATCGACGGCCTCGCCACTGACGGCTATCCCACCCCCGCCGAGCTGCTGGCCGCCGAGTGGACTCCGCTCGTGCCGAGGTCGCCGCTCGCCGGGGACAGCCGCAACCTGTTCGGCGTCACCGACAACCGCCGCTACACCCACGTCCGGCTCACGATCTACCCGGACGGCGGGGTGGCACGCCTCCGTGTCCACGGCACGGCTGTGCCCGACCCCCGGCTGCTGCCTGAGGTCTTCAACGTGGCGGCCCTCGAATACGGGGCGCGCATCACCGAGTGCAGCAACAGGTTCTACGGCCACCCGGAGAACATGCTGATGCCCGGTCAGGCCCAGCACATGGGCGACGGCTGGGAGACGTCCCGCCGCCGCGACGACGCCAACGACTGGGTGACGGTCCGCCTGGCCGCGCCCGCCGAGATCGCGCTGGTCGACCTCGACACGACCCACTTCAAGGGCAACGCCCCCGGCTGGGCCACCCTGCGCGGCACAGCGGACGGCCAGAACTGGTTCGACATCCTGCCCCGCGTCGCGCTGCGCCCCGACACGCCACACCGTTTCCCGGTGGACCCTGGCCGCGCCGCCAGCCACGTGCGGCTCGACATCTACCCCGACGGCGGCATGGCCCGCCTCCGCCTGCACGGCCGCCCCGCCGCTGATTTCCTGCACACCCAGTTCCGCCGGCACACCGCGGACGATCAGCTCGGCCGGTCGGCGCCGGGCCACCCCGCGACCGGGTACGGCCGGGCTCACCCCCACGCGGAAGGTGAGCTCTGATGGCCTACGACGAGGGCCTGGCGGAGCGGCTGCGTGACCGGCTGACCGACCCCGCGATCACCGAGCGCAAGATGTTCGGTGGCCTGGCGTTCTTCACCAACGGCACCCTGACGGTCGGCGTCTCCGGCGACGAACTCCTCGTGCGACTCGGCCCCGCCGGGATCGAGACCGCGCTGACTCGGCCGGGTGTCCGCCCGTTCGAGGTCGGTGGCCGCTCGATGCGCGGCTGGATCCTCGTGGCCGGCGACCACCTCGACGATCCCGAGCTCGAATCCTGGCTCGTCGAGGCCGCCGAGCACGTCCGCCTGCTCCCACCGAGATAGGGGATCAGGCGAGGTGTGGTGCTTGCTCGGCGGGGTCCGGACGAACAGCGCAGGGGCGGCAGAGCTTCGAATCCTGGCCGATGCCGTCCCGTCCCAGTCGTTCCACTCAGTTTGCCGGGGCGACGCGCGCAGCCCAGGTCCCGGCTTCGTCGGCCGGGAGGATGCGATTCAGGACCACGTCGGGGCGCATCAGGGGATAGGCGCGGCCGAGGTTCCAGCTCCGCTCGAAGGGCGGCGGGTCGAGGACGATCACGCGATGGTCGCCGAACAGGGGGATGTCGGCGGGACGGGCCTCGTTCCAGACGGTCTCGCCGGCCGCGTCGGCCAGAGAGAAGCGGCCGTGGATCCCGCCCGCGGGCATCAGCTCGCCGTCGGTCGCCGCCGCCACCCAGGCCTCTTCGGGCGGCTCGCCCGGGAGCAGGCCGCGGGACTCGTCGCCGATCAGGGTCGCGGCCAGCAGCGTGTGGAGCTGGAAGTTGTCGCCCACTCCGCTGATCGTCAGGTCGTACGCCCGGCCGGTCGGACGATGCAGCACCAGCAGGGGCTCGTCGTCGAGCACCTCGAGCAGGCCGAACAGCCAGGCCGCGTCCTCGGCGTGCGGCGTCATCCCGGCGGCCGCCGCGGTCAGCCGGTCGCGTTCGGGCAACGCCTGGCGCGCGACCTTCTGCTGGAGTGGCAGCAGCAGACTGGGGATCCAGTCGTTGACCGTGAACCACGCCTGGGTGATCTCGCCGGCCTCCTCGACGGTGAGCCCGGCCCGCGGCGCCGCCAGCACCACCCGTTCGCGCAGCTCGCGGTATTCCTCGGGCGAGGCCGGCGCGGTCACGTCGTCGCCCAGCTTGTCGGCGAGCACACCGAACTGGGCGGCCAGCTCGAGACCGGTGGAGAGCCGCTCGACCAGCACCGGCAGCACCGGCAGCGGGTCGGCGCCCTGCTCGATCATGCCGGCCACCAGCGTGGCGAGCAGGCCACCGTTGCCGAGCGCGACCTCACCGAGCGCGGGGATGAGCGGCACGAGACCGGCACTGAGCTCGGTGTGGTCGGCGTGCGGCAGACGCTCCACAATGGCGCGATAGCTCTTGGTGGAGGCTCGCGAGTCGAGGGTGATCACCGCCCCGGCCAGGTCGGTGCAGAGCTCGGGCAGGGTGGCCGCGGTACGTCCGGACATCCGCGCATCGTAGTGAGATCCGGCCGGGTGGCACCAGACCGCTTCGGCATTCGGTGGACGGAGGACCTTGGCGTGAACCACGATACGGCTCTGCGTCACGGTTTGCGGTCATGCCGAGAACCGTGACGTTGGTGCTGGTCAACCCATCCGGTGAACTGCTGGGCGAGACTGATCCGTTCGAGGTCGAGCCCCCGTGGTGGCAGGAGGTCAACGACTTCGGCCCAGGACTCCAGGTCCTGCGCCTGTTGCACGCCGACCATCCGGCCCCACCCGGCGGCTCGGTCACCTATCTCGCTGAGGTCACCGATGAGTCCCGAAATATCCGAAAAATCGGGCGGACCGGGTCGGCGTACGCCGGGTGCCTGTTCGAGGCGCATCCGCGGCGGGCTGCTTATGCCGAGGTCGACGGACCCGCGGCGTCGATCGAATGGGCTTCGAGGATCGTGCCTGGATCGACCGCCCGGCAGCAGCGCACCTGGAATCTCTCGGCGATCTGGCGGCTGGACGGCGCGGACGGGCAAGCCGTCGCGTGGCTCAAGCAGGTGCCGCGGTTCTTCGGGCACGAGCCGTACGCGCTGCGGATGGTCGACGCCGTCGCCCCCGGGCTGGTGCCTGAGCTGATCGCCGACGGGGAGCACGGCCGGATGCTGCTGGCCCACGCGCCCGGCGCCGACCGCTACGGAGCCGGCGCCGAGCTGTGCGCCGAGATCGCCGCCGCCCTCCACCCGATTCAGGCGCACTTCGCCGCCGACCCGGCTCCGCTGCTGGGCATCCCCGACGCGCGCCTGAAGCAGACCCTCGGTGACTACGTACGGGTCGCCGAGCCGCACTTCGACACGATTCCCGGTCTGCGCGAGCTCATCGACGACCTGCCGCGACGGTTCGACGCGATCGACGCCTGCGGGCTGCCCGACACTCTCGTACACGGTGATCTGCACCCGGGGAACGTGCGGACCGACGACGTCGGCCGGCTCACGATCATGGACTGGGGTGACTGCACCCTCGGTCACCCGGCCTTCGACATCCTGCGCCTCACCGACGGCACGACCGGCGGTGGGGCCGAGCCCGGCGCCGCCCTCGCCGCCCGCGACCACCTGGTGGCCGAGTGGGCCGAGCGCTGGCGGCAAACAGTCCCCGGGTCCGATCCGCTGCGGGCCGTCGAGTTGCTGCGTCCGGTCGCTCCGCTGCGGGGCGCCGTCCTCTACTCCTCGTTCCTCGAGAACATCGAGCCCACCGAGTGGCCCTACCACGAGGGCGACGTCCGGGACGGCCTAGTTGCCGCGGTGCGACAGTAAGGGACGCCCTGGCCGCCCCGATTCATCTACCCTGCTCGGCATGGCGCTGATCGAGCGATTCGCGGAGCTTGTCGTCCGGGGCGGCATCAACGTCCAACCGGGGCAGGGTGTGGTGCTGCATACCGATACGGCCCACCTGGAAATCGCCCGTGCGGTGACCCAGGCGGCGTACGAGGCCGGCGCCTCCTGGGTCGAGCCGGTATGGAGCGACGGGCCGATGCGCCGGTCGGCCGTCGCGCACGGCACGGTCGAGCAGCTCACCGCCGTACGTCCCTGGGCTCTGGCCCGAATCGAGGAGTGGACAGCGGCCGGCGCCGCGTGGATCCGGCTGCTCGGCAACGCCGACCCGCACCAGTTCGACGGGCTCGACCCGGCCAAGATCACCGCCTCTCCCGTCCAGGAGACACAGGCCATGCGCCGCGCGCTTCACGGCGGCCTGCGCTGGACCGTTGTCGGGGCGCCCAACCCCGGCTGGGCGCGAGAGGTCTTCGGCGAGCCCGACGTCGACCGGCTGTGGACGGCCGTCGGCACCGCGATGCGGCTCGACCTCGACGATCCCGCCGCCGCCTGGCGGGAGCGGTCCGCGATGCTCGCCGAACGTGGACGCCGGCTCGACGCCCTCGACCTGACCGAGCTGCACTATCTCGGCGAGGGCACCGACCTGACCGTCGGGCTGCTGCCCAGGAGCCGCTGGACCGGTGGCGGCCTGGTGGACGGGGCCGGCATCCCGTACCTGCCGAACATCCCGACCGAGGAAGTCTTCACCAGCCCTGACCGCGCCCGGGCCGAGGGCTCGATCCGGGTGACCCGACCGGTGGTGATCGGCGGCCAAGTCGTCACCGGGCTGCGGCTGCGGCTCACCGGCGGCCGGATCACCGAGGTGTCGGCCGACGAGGGGGTGGACGTCGTGCGCGCTCACCTCGACACGGATGAGGGCGCCCGCCGGCTGGGCGAGGTGGCGCTGGTCGACCGGGACAGCAGGATCGCCCGTACGGGTGTGGTCTTCCACAACATGCTCTTCGACGAGAACGCGGCGTGCCACGTGGCCTGGGGGCAGAGTTTCCCGTTCGCAGTCGCCGGGGCCGCCGAGCTGACCGAGCAGCAGCGCGCCGACCTGGGGCTGAACATGTCGAGCGTGCACACCGACATCGTCATCGGCGGCGACGGAATCACGGTCACCGGCCGCGGCCCGCACGGCCCGATCGACATCATCCGCGACGACGAGTGGGTGCTGTGATGCGGGGCGAGGGCGGTCAAACCATGAACAGCATCGCGGCGACGCCCAGCAGGACAAGAATGAGCATCGCGATCAGCAGCCCCTTCTCGGCAGCGGCGGCGGTATCGACCTCGGGGGCGTTGGACAACGGTTCACTGCTCATGGCCTGACTCCTCCGGGGGAACTGTGGCGCTTCGCACACGAGGTGCGCGCGCCCGACAAGGGGCATAACTTGAAGGGCGTGCCGATGCCGGACTGGTTCCTCAGTACGCGGGAGCGTGGCAACCCCGACTCCTCCATACCCACCTGGTGCACCGGAAACGCGGCTGAACCGCTGATTCACGGAAAAACATATTTTGACCGTTTGGTGACCGAGGTGGCTGGCCTCCGTGAGGGTGACCACCTCTTCTTCACCGATTGGCGCGGCGACCCGGACGAGCGGATGCGCGATGACGGCCCGACGATCGCCGAGCTCTTCTCGGCGGCGGCCAAGCGCGGTGTCGTGGTCAAGGGCTTGCTCTGGCGTTCCCACCTCGACAAGCTCGCCTACAGCGAGGAAGAGAACCGCACCCTCAGTGACGACATCCGGGCGGCCGGCGGTGAGGTTCTGCTCGACCAGCGCGTCCGCCGTGGCGGTTCGCACCACCAGAAACTCGTCGTGCTGCGGCACCCGGGCCGCCCCGAGCTCGACGTCGCGTTCGCGGGCGGGATCGACCTCTGTCACAGCCGCCGCGACGACGAACGGCACCTCGGGGATCCGCAGGCGGTCACGATGGCCAAGGCGTACGGGAAGAATCCGCCCTGGCACGACGTGCAGCTGGAACTGCGCGGGCCGGTCGTGGGTGCGCTCGACCTGACGTTCCGGGAGCGGTGGAACGAGCCGGACGACCTCGACCAGCACGGCCCGATCGCGACGCTGACCGACAAGCTCAAGCACGCCGACATGAGCGCCGACAAACTGCCGCCGCAGCCGCCCGACCCGCCCGAGTGCGGGCCGCTCAACGTCCAGGTGCTGCGGACGTACGCGTCGATGCGGCCCAAGTACGACTTCGCGCGTAACGGCGAGCAGACCGTGGCGCGCGGCTACACCAAGGCGATCAAACGGGCACGCCGGTTCATCTACATCGAGGACCAATATCTGTGGTCGGCCGAGGTGGCGAACCTGTTCGCCGACGCGCTGCGGGCCAACCCCGAGCTGCACCTGATCGCGGTGATCCCCCGGTATCCCGACGTCGACGGCGCGTTCGCGCTGCCGCCGAACCAGATCGGTCGCGAGCTGGCGATCTCGATCTGCGTCAAGGCCGCGCCCGATCGCGTGCACATTTTCGACCTGGAGAACGAGGCGGGCACCCCGATCTACGTGCACGCCAAGATCTGTGTCATCGACGACGTGTGGTGCAGCGTCGGCAGCGACAACTTCAACCGCCGTTCGTGGACGCACGACAGTGAGCTCTCCAACGCGATCTTCGACGACACGCTCGACGAGCGCGCGCCCCGTGACCCGGCCGGGCTGGGCGACGGCGCCCGCCGATTCCCCCGGGAACTGCGGCTCGCGCTGATCCGCGAACACGTCTCGCAGGACGACGACAAGGATCTGGTCGACCCGGCCGACGCCGTACGCGAGATGAACGCGACCGCCGACCGTCTGCACAAGTGGCACGAGGCGGGCCGCGTCGGCCCCCGCCCGCCGGGCCGGCTGAAGCGGCACAACCCGGAGAGGCTGCCCTGGTATCAGCGGTGGTGGGCGATTCCGGCCTACCGCCTGGCCTACGACCCGGACGGCCGCTCCTGGCGGGACCGCTGGGCGAACCGGTGGTGATCAGAGCCCGAGAGTGCGCCGGCAGTCGGCCATGACGGACGGTGACACGAACGGCTCCCAGGTCGGGAAGACCGACCGGAAGTAGTCGCCGACCCGCGCGGCGATCTCGGGGGAGTGTTCGACGACATCGAGCTCGTTGACGATGCTCAGGTCGGCGAAGGCACGCAGCTCGGCCGGGGTCGGTGACTCGGCGTTGCCGGTGAAGCGGCACCGGATCGTCTGCGTCTCGGGCAACGCCCGCCACGTGCGGTCACGATCACAGCCGCCGTAGCGGTAGACCAGCGCCTCGGCGCGTGGGCCGATCAGAGCGCGCAACTCGGCGCGATCGGTGACGTCGAGCAGGACGACCGGGAAACCGTCGGTCCCGTACGTGGCATGCGTCAGGCCCGCCACCTGCTCGTCCTCATCGAGACCGTGCGAGGCGAGCCGGTCGCGCACACGGCCGAGGTGCTCGTAGAGGGATCCGCCGACGTGCGGGATCAACTCGGCGCCCTTGTCGCGGAGCCAGGCGCGGACGGCGTTCATGCGAGCTCCCAGGTGGTCGGCAGCAGGATCGGCGCGGACGGATCTCCGCCCTCGGTCAGGCCGACCCGCCACGCCTGCATGGGTGGGCGGCCGGTCTCGAGCCAGCGGTCGATGATCTTCACCGCGTCGTCGGCGTAATTCGCGGCCTCCGCACCCCCGGCCAACACACCGCCGTCCGGCAGGATGATCGCGCCGCCGGTACCCCGGACGTCCAGCAGCATCAGGCAGCTCTGCTCGCGGCGCGGCACAGCGGCGTGCGTGGCCCGGCGGTGCCACACCCCGGCCGCGTACCAGAGATCGCGATAGACCATCGGGGAGAGCGGCGGAGCGAAACGGCCGGGTGCGTACGGGCGGAGAGCACCGAGCGTCCTCGGCGCGACCGGAGCGGGGAACGGGCGGGCGGCGGTGAGCGGCCCGGCCGCGATCATGAATCCGGACGGGCTGACGACGCGGGCGTTCAGATCCCGCTCGAGGCGCAGCACGGGATGGGTGCCGGCGTGCTCGACCGGCGCCACCAGCACGCCCTCCGGCGTGAGCTGCTCGAGCCAGCGCGGCGAGACCCCGGCCACCCCGACGGTGACGATCACCCGATCCACCCGGATGCCGGGAAGGCCCGCGTAGCCGTCGCCGTGCTCGACCCGTACCCCCTCGATGCCGGCTCGGGTCAACGCGGAACGGGCTCGGTCGGCCACGTCCTTCTGCACGTCCACGCTGATGACCGACGCGCCGAGCGAGGCCAGAAGCGCGGCGTTGTAGCCGGTCCCGGCCCCGATCTCGAGAACGCTCAGGCCGGGCCGCACGTCCAGCGCCTCGATCATGAGGGCCATGAGCGAGGGCTGGCTGGACGAGCTGACCGGTGTGCGGCCATCCACTTTGGTGACGAGCACGTCGTCCTCGTACACGATCTCGAGGAAGTCGGGGTCGACCGGCTTGGCCCAGGTGCCGTCGCGCCGCTGGAACCCGTCCGGGACGAAGATCTCGCGCGGCACGCCCTCGAAGGCGGCGGCCAGCGCCGGCGAGAGGGTCACACCCCCTTGCCGGATCCGGTCGAGAAAACCCGCCCGCGGCCCGCGCATCCCCCCACCATAGAGGCGGTTTCCGACGTTATCGCCGCCGCGCCGGGCCGCGGCGCGATCGGGAGTCAGTCGGTGTGGGGGAGGCGACCGGCGGGGATGACGCCCAGGCGCCCCTTCTGGAAGTCGTCGAAGGCCTGCTTGAGCTCGGCCTGGGTGTTCATGACGAACGGGCCGTAGTGGGCCACCGGCTCGCGGATCGGGCGGCCGCCCATGATGAAGAGTTCCATCGCCGGGATGGTCGAATCCTGTGTGGCGTCGGCGGTCACCCGGATCGCGTCGCCCTTGCCGTGCGCGGCGAGCTGCCCGATCTGGATCGGGCGGGCCTCGGCGCCGACCGTGCCGCGGCCGGCCAGCACGTAGACCAGCGCGTTGTAGTCGGGTTGCCAGGGCAGGTCGAGCTGGGCGCCGGGCTGCAGCGTGACATGGGCCAGGTTGATCGGGGTGTGCGTCGAGCCGGGGCCGGCGTGCCCGCCGATCTCGCCGGCGATGACCCGGACCAGGCTGCCGCCGTCGGGCGTGGTCAGCAGGGCGGACTCGCGGCCGCGGATGTCCTGGTATTTCGGCGCGATCATCTTGGCGACGCGGGGCAGGTTGACCCAGAGCTGCAGGCCGTGGAACAGGCCGCCGCTGGTCACCAGGTGCTCGGGCGGGGCCTCGATGTGCAGGATGCCCTGGCCGGCGGTCATCCACTGGGTGTCACCGTCGGCGATCGTGCCGCCGCTGCCGAGCGAGTCCTGGTGATCCATGATCCCGTCGATCATGTAGGTCACCGTCTCGAAGCCGCGGTGCGGGTGCCATGGGGTCCCCTTCGGCTCTCCTGGCGCATAGTCGACCTCGCCCATCTGGTCCAGGTGAATGAACGGGTCGAGCTCGTTCATCGGCACTCCGGCGAAGGCGCGGCGCACCGGGAAGCCCTCGCCCTCGTAGCCGGTCGGCGCGGTCGTCAGCCGGCGGACCGGGCGGTAGCTCGCGCCGGGGTCGAGGCGCGGGAGGCGGGGCAGGATCAGGACGTCGTCCACGGTGATGGCGGGCATGTCATGCCTTCCTGACTTTGTCGAAGACGCGGGAGATCACATCGAGCTCGTCGGGATCGAGCCGATCGATGAAGCTGTCGCGGACGGTGATCAGATGCAGCGGGGCGGCGGACTCGAGCGCGGCCATGCCCTCGTCGGTCAGCACGGCCTCCTGGCCGCGGCCGTCCTCGGGGCAGGGCTGCTTGCGCACGAGGCCACGCTTGACCATCGAGCTGATCTGATAAGTGATGCGGCTGGGGGAGAAGACCAGGCGGCTCGCCAGCTCACCCATTCGCAGCCGATGCTCCGGAGCCTCGGAGAGCGTGACCATGACATGGTAATCATTCATACTGAGACCGGTCTGCGCGCGAAGCTCGTCCTCGAGGTGGGTGTGCAGGGCCCAGGAGGTCTCGATGAAGGTGCGCCAGGCGCTCTGTTCGCTGTCGCTGAGCGGGTCCGCCATCCGAGGACTGTAACTCTTTCAAATCTGAAATAACAAGTCGGCTGGTGGTCCCGTTCACCGAGCGGGGGACGCGGGACAGCGGTGGCGCGCGGACATGATCTGAAACTTACTCGGAACATCGCCTATCATCGGGCCCTGAGTGTGGCCGGGCTGGTGGGGGCAAGCAGTGGCTTTCCGGGTGGAGTTCAAGGGCGAGGACTACGATTTCCGCTCGCTCGATGCCGCGCTGGACTGTGCCCGCAGTGCGATCCTCGCCGACATCGGGAGCATCGACGGCTGGGCGGTCGAGCACGACGAGAGCGTCGACGACTGGTTCGTCCAGGGTGTCCGCAACGGACGGCGGGTCGGCGTGACCGCCATCGTGTCGGGTCCGCGGGCCAGTGTCTTCGAGGAGTGGGAACGCCGGGTGGTCTTCGTCGGCGACACCCCGGCCGAGGCCTTCGCGATGGCCGCCGCCTGGTTGGAGCGGCGGCCCGAGATCACGTCGCTGGGGGACGTCGGCTGGCATCACACCGCCGACGGCCACCAGCTTCGCGTCTACTACAGAGGTTAGGCGGCTGCCGCGTTGACCGACTTCTCCATGTCCTCGCGGACGCGGTCGAGGTCGACGCCCCGCTCGGCGAGGATGAGCACGCCCAGGCCCTGACCCTCGCGCAGCAGGCCCAGCATGATGT
>DASRYP010000548.1:0-10967 GCA_035687165.1 Actinoplanes sp.
CGGCTTCACCGGCCGCGTGGTGCTCACCGTCGGCGCCGAGGTCGCGCAGCGCGACAAGCTGAGCTGGTGGGAGAACCGCCCGCTGTACGGCTGGAAGGTGCTCGTCCCGCGCACCAAGGAGCAGGCGGGTGCGATGAGTGCCCGGCTGCGGGCGTACGGGGCCATCCCGTGCGAGGTGCCGACGATCGCCGTCGAGCCCCCGCGCACCCCGGCACAGATGGAACGCGCCGTCAAGGGCCTGGTCGACGGCCGGTACGCCTGGGTGGTCTTCACCTCGGTGAACGCGGTCCGCGCGGTCTGGGAGAAGTTCGCCGAGCACGGCCTGGACGCCCGGCACTTCGGCGGCGTCAAGATCGCCTGCATCGGTGAGGCCACCGCCGACGCGGTCCGCGCGTTCGGCATCCAGCCCGAGCTGATCCCGGCCGGCGACCAGTCCAGCGAGGGCCTGCTGGCCGAGTTCTCGCCGCACGACGAGATCCTCGACCCGGTCGGCCGGGTGCTGCTGCCGCGCGCCGACATCGCCACCGAGACCCTGGCGGCCGGCCTGATCGAGCGGGGCTGGGAGGTGGACGACGTGACCGCGTACCGGACGGTGCGGGCCGCGCCGCCGCCGGCCGAGATCCGCGACGCGATCAAGTCGGGCGGCTTCGACGCGGTGCTCTTCACCTCGTCCTCCACCGTCCGCAATCTGGTCGGCATCGCCGGCAAGCCGCACGCCCGGACGGTCGTCGCGGTGATCGGCCCGAAGACCGCCGAGACGGCCACCGAGTTCGGCCTGCGCGTCGACGTCCAGCCCCAGCACGCTTCGGTGCCGGATCTGGTCGAGGCGCTGGCGTCGTACGCGGTGGAACTGCGCGAGAAGCTGGCCGCGATGCCGGCCAAGCAGCGTCGCGGCTCCAAGGTTCAGGGACCCACTGCCCTTCGCTTCCGCTGATTCGCTTCCGTTAAGGAGCGTCATGTTTCCGGATGTCCGTCCGCGCCGCCTCCGGCGCACCCCGGCGATGCGTCGCCTGGTCGAGGAGACTCGCCCGGCCCCGGCCGAACTCGTCCTCCCGCTCTTCCTGCGGGAGGGCCTGACCGAGCCGCGCGAGATCAGCTCGCTGCCCGGCGTCCTGCAGCACTCGCGTGAGTCGCTGCGCAAGGCCGCGCACGAGGCGGTGACCGCCGGGGTCGGTGGCCTGATGCTCTTCGGCGTGCCGGAGAACGCGAACAAGGATGAGACCGGCTCGGCCGGTCTCGACCCGGACGGCATCCTGAACGTCGGCCTCCGTGACCTGATCGCCGAGGTGGGTGATGCCACGGTCGTGATGGGCGACCTCTGCCTGGACGAGTTCACCTCGCACGGGCACTGCGGAGTGCTCGCCGCGGACGGCTCGGTCGACAACGACGCGACGCTGGCGGTCTACGCCGACATGGCGGTGGCCCAGGCTTCCGCCGGGGCGCACATGGTCGGGCCGTCCGGAATGATGGACGGCCAGGTCGGCGTCATCCGTCGTGCCTTGGATAAAGCGGGCTATCAGGACGTTTCCGTGCTGGCCTATTCGGCGAAGTACGCGGGCGCGTTCTACGGCCCGTTCCGTGAGGCCGTCGAGTCGACCCTGCAGGGCGACCGGCGGCAATACCAGCAGGACCCGCCGAACCTGCGCGAGGCGCTGCGCGAGGTCGACCTCGACGTGGCCGAGGGCGCGGACATCGTCATGGTGAAGCCGGCCCTAGCCTACCTGGACGTGATCGCGGCGATCCGCGAACGGGTCACCGTCCCGGTCGCGGCCTACCAGGTCTCCGGCGAGTACGCGATGGTCGAGGCGGCCGCCCGCAACGGATGGATCGACCGCGAGCGGATCATCCTGGAGACCCTGACGTCGATCAAGCGGGCCGGCGCGCAGATCACGCTGACCTACTGGGCGACCGAGGCCGCCCAGCTGCTCCGCGATCGTTACTAGTCAGTCGTCGTTGCGGATGGTGCCCACGGCGGTGCCATCCACGATGCGTACGGCGGAAAGCGCGGCCACCTGGAGCGTGAACTGCTCGTCGTGTTCGCGCAGCCGGTCGCCGCGCACCTGGATCGGAAAGTCGACGCCGATCGAGCCCGGCGGGATGGTCCGGCAGCCGAGGTAAGGGTCGAAATCGGCGTACGGCAGGGTGGTCGTGCCCGGCACGGTCGCCGCGCAGACCGTCACCGCCCTGGTCATCGGGCGGGTCAGGACAACTGGGAAGATCAGCGGCGTACGGCCGGTGTGGCCCTCGAGCACACTCGCGTCGCCGACCACCAGCCCCGCCCGCGACTCGAAGCGAGCGACCTGTGGGTCGTGGTCGCTCAGGCCGTCCGAGTGGTCGGCGTTCACGTGCGCCGAGCGCATCTCGAGCAGGTCGCCGTGCAGCGCGTCGTTGACGAAGAGCTGGTCGAGCGTCTGCGCCTGACCCTCGAAAACGTACGAATACGCGGCCGACGGCGCGTCGGTGACGAGGTCGTCCCACAGATTGTGCAGTCCGGCCGCGTAGAGCGGGCCGAGCTGGTCGCCGGGCTCCGCGGGAACCGGGTCGTCGGGCCGCGGGAAGACGTTCAGGTCACCGCCGAGGACGACCCGCGCGTTCGGGTGGGTCGCCACGATGGCGTCCGCGATCGCCGCCCCGTACGCCGCCTGTTCCCGCCGCTGACCCACCCGGGAGTCGGGGCCGGACGAGAAGTGGTTGCCGATGGCCCAGATCTGGTAGCGGTCGGACGAGCCCGGAGCCGCCCGCACGTCGAAGAGGCCGACCTGCGGCGCCCGGGTGTAGACGTTGCTGCCGTCCACCCCCGTCGACCGGTCGACGTCGGCCGGCAGCACCGCGTTCAGCGTCTTCGGGTTGGCCACGTCGGAGTTGCTCGCGAGGGCGGCGCCTCGGTAGGCCACCTGAGGTGATGAGCCGAGAACCGGGTCGGTCGCGACGGCGGCGGCAAGCGAGAGCCGGTCAGTGCGGTAGAGGAAGCCGGAGACGATGCCACGGGCGTCCGCGCCGCTGCGGTCGAACGCCGCGTCGTATCTCGGGCCGCTGTGCTGGCCGATCGCCAGGGCCAGCTCCTGCAACGTGTCGGGCTTGCCATCCGCGTTGTCAGCCGTCCCGCAGCTCAGCGCGGCCGTGGTGACCCGGCAGATGTCCTGGTCCTCGGCCTCCTGCACCAGGATCAGATCGGGGCTGTGCAGGCTGCTGGTGACCTGACGGCCGAGCTGAACGAGCCGGGTCTGATACGCGGACTGGCTGGCGGGCACGTAGTCGAAGGGCGGGCTGACACCCGGGCAGCCGGTGTTGCCGGCGAAGTCGCAGCCGTCGTTCGGGTCGTCGCGGAAGTCGTACAGGTTCTCGACGTTGAAGGTCGAGATCGCCACCTCGCGCTGCCGGTCGGCGGGCTGCGGCGGATGGTTGGCGGCCGGGTCGGCGCCGGCCCGGAAAGCGACGCCCGCGACCTGGATGCCGTACTTGTTGAAGGCGTAGTAAAGCCCGCCGACGGCGTCACCGGTGGTCGTGTCGAACGTGCGGGCCGCGGGCAGCACGACACCGCTGTCGCCGGCTGCGGCCTTCACCCCCAGCGGGCCGAGCATGATCCGGTTCCCGTTGCCGTTGTCGACCGGCCCCGCGACGTCGTCAAGCGGGTGAGCGTCGCGGAAAACTCGCCGAGCGTCCGGGTCGGCACGCGTGAGCAGGGGGTCGTCGCGGTCGACGAGCCACACCTCGGCGTCGTCGGTGGAGGCGAACGTCTTGGTGTTCGACACGACGCCGGAGCCGGCCCGAACCCGCAGCTGCATGCCCTCGCGCTGCTCCCAGAACAGGTCGGCGGCACCCGAATCGGCCGGTGGGACAGCGTCGTCGACCTGCACCTCGGCCCCGGCGTCCAGGGTGGTCACCCACTCGGCGCTGGTGAGCTCGGTGAGGTTGAAGAACTCGGCCACCCGCGCACTGACGACGATCTCGTCGCCGACCCTGGGGGTGTAGCCGCCGATCAGGGTGGTGAAGGTGCCGAGGAAGACGAAGACGCCGTCGGAGCTGGTGGGGTCACCGTCGGTGAAGCCCTGGCGGCTCTGTAGGAAGAAGCCGTGTTGCTCCACGCCGGCGGCGGTGTGCGAGAGGGCGAGCTGGGCGACAACACCACGGACCTGATGTTTCGCGGTGCTGGAACCGTTGCCGGTCGCCGGGGCGAAAGGCGAGCGATGGGTACGCGGGGTGGCGGTGGTGCTGCCCTGAACGGCGCCGACGGTCAGCGGGTCATCGGCGGCGGCTTGCGCGACCCCCGGGAACACCAGGCCGGCGGCGAGGATCGGGACGGCGAGAAACGGCAACATCCGGTGACCCAGCACGGCGCCTCCACGGCGGACCGGTGGTCGGACATCCGGTCACAGAGGTTGAGCCTAGTCGATGGACTCCAAGCTTTGCACCAGTCGTGCGACGGCGGCACCATACTCGAACCAGTCGCGGTCGGCCGCGTAGCCCAGCTCGGCGTTGACCTTGAGCATGGACTCGTTGTGCTGCGCGTTCCAGGTCTGCACCTCGCGCAGGTCAGGCTCGGCGGACCGCAGCTCGAACAGCATGCGCGCCTTGATCGCCCGGTCGATGCCGTAACCGCGATGGTCGCGCACGACGATCGTGTCGTACTGATCGGCGCGCTCGGGGTGGTGGGCCGGGACGACGACCTCGGTGAGGCCGGCGACGACCCGGCTCTCGTCATGAAGGGCAAGCACGATGTACGGCTTCAAACCGCGCCGATGCAACGTGTCGAGCGAGTCGCGCAGGCGCTGCGGGTCGGACGAGCGGGGCGCCAGATCGAGGTCGTCGCCGTCGTCCTGCGCCTCGAGCTTGGCCTGCGCGTAAGCCTCGAGCAGGTGGTCGGGTGGGCCGCCGGGGTGGAACTCGACCCGATAACCGGCGCCGATGCTGTTGGCCATGACGGTCAGGGCGGGCCAGTCCACGCCGGACAGCGCGAGGACACTGCGCGTCTCGACATATTCCCGGTCGAACCCGAGGGACTCGTAGAAGGCGATCGCCGGGGTGCCGCCGATGACCTCGACCCCGATGCTGGAGAAGCCCTCTAGGTAGGCCCGGCGAGCCGCGACCGCCACGAGCTGGCGCCCGAGCCCCCGCCGCCGAAGGCCGGGGCCGACGAGCACCTCGATCACGCCGATGTCGCCGAGCAGCAACATGCTGACGGCGGCGAAGATCTCGCTCTCACCCTCGGGCAGCCGATCATCCTCGGCCACCCAACTGATCCGCCGCTCACCGGGCATGGTCTCGGCAAGATAGTCGCGGACCTGCCCGTCGACCCATCGCGGATCCTCAGGAAGATCGCTCGCGAGCGCCGCATTCACCGTCTCGACGAGCGACTGGATCTCCGCTGCCGAAGCGCCCCGGGGATCCCACTCTCGCACCCTCACCCGTACAGCTTGCCGGTAACCGCACCGTCTGGGAAGTGCTGCTAAAGGAAATGTGTAGGTGTCATCACCCTCTGTGCAACATTCGGCGTCAGGCGCGCGACCGCCGCCCGTAGTCGTTGGCGGCGTCGAAGACCTTCTGCGCATAGGGCCGAACCGCGTTGTACGAGAGAATCGAGTCCCACCAGGCATCCGGTCTGGTCAGGTCGCGCCCGCCCTGGCAGAGGTAGTTGGCCGCGGTCAGTGACGCATCGTCGATGTCGTTCGGGTCGGCGATTCCGTTGTTGTCGGCGTCCACCTTGTAGGAGTTCCAGGTGGCCGGAATGAACTGGAGCGGCCCGACGGCCCGATCGTAGGTGGTGTCCTGGTCGAGCGCGCCCCGATCGGTGTCCGGCACGAGCTGTCGCCCGCCCTTCCCGTCCAGCGGCAACCCAAGGATCGAAGGGAGCGCCGTCCCATCGGTGGAGAGCACCGCCCCATTGGCCGCACCGTGCGAGGACTCGACCTTCGCCAGCGCGGCAATGGTCGTCCAGCTCAGGTGGCAGGAGGGTTTGGTGCGCTGGAGCACCAGCTCGGCATAGCTGTAGGCCTGCACCGCGACGACCGGGATGCCGACCCGGGTGCCGGTCTCGACGGCCCAGCTCGCGAGCGCGTCGGCCGGCCGTCCGCCGGTCTGGGTCCCCGCGGCCGGCCCGACGGTCGAGCCGCCGGGCGGCACGGCCGTAGTGGGCAACCCACCCGGAACGGTGCCCGGCAAACCGGTCGTCACCCCACCCGGCAGTCCAGTCGTCACCCCACCCGGCAGTCCGCCCGGCTGTCCATTCGGCACACCGCCCGGAAGCCCTCCCGGCAGCTCGCCCGGAAGTCCGCTCGGCTGACCCGCCGAGGGTGCGCCACCGGCGGCGCCGAGCGGGAACCCGGGTGAGGCACTGGGCGACGACGCCGGCTGAAGCGCCTCAGGCACCAGAATCGCCCCGGCCGTCCCCGCCGCGCCCAGCAGAAGCACGGCAATGATCGCGGGCAGGATGAGCCGCCCGCTGGGCCGCTTGGCCCAGGCCGCGGTGCTGCGCCCCGCGCGTCCCACCACCCGAACAGGATTGGCCCGCCGAAGCAGCCCAGCCTTCTTCACCGCACCAGCACTCGCCGCCGCCGTCGTCCCTTGTGCACCACCGCCTGCCGCCGCACCGCCTGCCGCCGCACCGCCCGCCGCCGCACCGCCCGCCGCGATAGCGTCACCAGCTGCAACCGCTTTGTCGCTAACCGTCGTGTCGGTCGTTGTGGCGGTGTCGACCGCTGCCGCCGAGCCGCCGGATGCTGTACCGCTCGCAGTGGTGCCGCTGCCCGCGGTTGAGCTGCTGGTCGTCGTGCCGTCTGCGGCCGCGCTGTCTGGCGCGGCTGTCGCTTGTGCACTGTCGCCGGTCGTCGTGCCGACCGTCGAGGCTTTGTCGCCGGCTGCTGTGCTGCTTGGCGGCACGGCTGCGGCCACCGACTCCTGGGGTGTGCCGGTTGACGCTGGTTCCTTCTTGTCCTGTGCGACCTTGTCCCGCTTGACGGCTGCGTCGCTCGACGCCGGCTCGTTGCTCGACGCCGGCTCGCTGCTCATCGCCGCGCTCGCGGGGGTCGAGCTGCCCGTGCGCAGCGCCGCAACGCTCGAGGATGACCCTTTGCCCTTTTTGTCAGATTTTACGGTGGTGTCGGCGACCTCTGACTGTTCCGAGCCCTTCGAGTCCGGTCGCGCGGTGGCGGAGTCGGCCCTCGCGGGAACCTCAGCCGGCGATTCGAGAGGGGCTGCACCGGAGCTGGCCAGGGGCCCACCCTGATGCGGGGCCGCCGCTCTCAGCTCGGGCCCTGTCACCGGTTTGTCCTGCCGCTTCACCACGCGGACGACACTACCCAACCGGGGCCCGCCGCGAGAGGCCGTGTTTGAGCCTGTGGATAACCGCGCGGCGACACACAGGCTGAGTGTCCGGAATCGGCCGGAAGCCCTAGTCTTCATCCATGCCGCGTTACGAGTTCCGCTGCCGCGCATGCGGCGACACGTTCGAGGTCAATCGTCCGATGAGCGAGTCCTCCGCGCCCACGACGTGTCCTCAGGGCCACGCCGACACGGTGAAGCTGCTCTCGGCCGTCGCCGTCACCAGTCGTGGTGGTGGTGGTGGTGCCCGCCCCGCCGCCCCCGCCGGCGGGGGCTGTTGCGGCGGCGCTTGCGGCTGCTGACCTCCATCCGGCCAGTTGCCACCGGCTTGCGTCGCGCCGACGATCCTCCCCTTTCTCAGGTTGCGGTTGTGTCCGGAAGGCGGAGGTCAACTGCACCGAATGGTTCGCGCGGTTGAGCGACGCACATGGCCTGCGCGACATCATCCTGAGTGCGGTCCTGTTCGGTGCGGACCATGGCGAGATGCCAGGCGCGGATGTGGTCGTCGGTGGCCTCCTGCGCGCGGGCCAGGTCCTCGCCGGTGAGTTCGAGCTCGGTGAGCAGCTCGCCCACATCGGAGTAGGTGTTGCCATCCGGTGGCCGTCTTCTCTCTAGGCATTCACCGACCCCGCCCCATCAGCACTGCGAAATCCCGGGTCAGGGCAGTACGCACCTGCCGGACCTCTAGCGGCGCGTCCGGCCCGGGTAACAAAGCGCGTCCAGCCCGGGTAACAAAGATGGTGCCAGCGCTGTGCCCCGCACCAGCCAGTCCGGCACCATGACGAAATCCGGTAAAACCGGAAAAGGTAGCCCGTGCCTGAAAGGTGCTCTGGGGACAGCCGCCACCGCCGCCAAGACCCGCACTTTCCTCGGCGAAGACCACCACCGCAACCGCATCGACAACACCGCACCACCCGCAACCACGTCCGCCAACTCGAAGCCCTCGGCTACGCCGTCACCCGGACCCAAGCCGCAGAGACCGACACCCCCGCATCCACAGCCCTCACCAGCGTCACGGCTGAGGGCGGCCAAAACATGCCTGGTCGAGGTGGTTGATTTTCGGACTAGAGGGGCTTGGTCCGGATGGCGGGACGAAGTACGGCCGTGTGGCGAATTCCACGTTGATCTTGTGTCATGACGGACCAGCGGTGCGACCTGCACCGGAGAGGTCAGAAATATGATGATCTAGCTGCCTGTACCGGCACGGTGCACGGGAGCTGGGCCAGGGCGGTCAGCATGCGGGACGTCGCAGACCGTGCCCCTTGCGGGAACCTTCGAATGGGTGAAGGGAACTGGTCGAGTACGGCGTGACTCCGCTCGATCTATTTCGTTACGTCACGCGTAGTGCCGTAAGCAGACGGCGTCGTCCTCCATCCGGGGTCGTTCGTCGCGGGTGGACGGTCACTGTCCGTTCCTACGATGGCCGGTGACGCTGTGATACGGCAGCATGTGCAGTGACTTCCCAAAGGAGGCGGAGGTTCTACCGTGGCGGGACGAACCGAGCTGCCGAGTGGGCTGGTGACCTTTGTGTTCACCGACATCGAAGGCTCGACGAGGTTGGCCCGGATGTTGGGAGACGACTACGGCTCCGTCCTCGGCGATCACCGCTCTGTGATGAGAGCTGCGCTGAGTGACTTCGACGGTGTCGAGCTTCTCACTGAGGGTGACAGCTTCTTCATCGCTTTCCAGGATCCGGCCAAGGCGATGGCGGCCTGTGTGGAGGCTCAACGGCGACTGTCCGCACACGACTGGCCCAGTCCGGCCGTCGTGCCACGGGTGCGGATGGGTCTGCACACCGGATGGGCCCGTCCGATCGGCGACGAGTACGCCAGCGCCGAGGTCCATCGCGCCGCCCGCGTCGCCTCTGCCGCACACGGCGATCAGATCCTGTGCTCCGGCGCGACCGCCCTCGCCGTCTTCACCTCCGGCATCCCCGTCCCCTTCACCCTGACCGCCGCGCAGCCGAAGGCAGACGCCCAGCCGAGGTCAGAGGCCAAGCCGAGGTCGGACGGCGGGACCGGGGTAGCCACGCTGGAGGAGAAGCAGATCCTGGCCGGCGTCGACCTCCTCGACCTGGGACCCCACCGCCTTCGCGGCTTCGACGACGACGAACGCCTCTTCCAGGTCCTCGCCCCCGGCCTCGAACGCGAGTTCCCCCACCCCCGGACCCCGAGCGCCGCCACCCACAACCTTCCCGCCCCGCTCACCCCTTTCCTGGGCCGCCGCGCCGAGCGGGTCGAGATCACCGACCTGCTCAACCGCCGCCGGGCGGTCACCATCGTGGGCCCGGGCGGTTCCGGCAAGACGCGACTCTCCCTCGCCGTCGGCGAGCAGCTCCTGGCGGCGTACGCACATGGGGTGTGGACCGTCGACGCGGTAGGTGCCCTGACTGGTCTGGCTCCGGCGATGGCTGCGGCCCTGGGTGTGCGCAGCGAGCCGGGCCGCCCGGTCTTCGAGACGCTGCTGGAGCACTGCTCGGACCGGCAGATGCTGCTCGTGCTGCAGACCGCCGACGTCGCCCCGGCGGCCTGCGCGACCCTCGTACGCCGTCTCCTGGCCCGTTGCCCCCGCCTGGATGTGCTGGTGACCAGTCGGGTGCCGCTCAACGTCCCGGGCGAGGTCGTCTGGCGTATCCCGCCGATGTCGCCCGCGGACGTCTTCGCCCTGCTCGCCGAGCGCACCGCCGAGGCCCGCGGCGGCAGTTACGCGCCGGTCGAGGAGCACGCCGACCTGGGCCGGGTCGCCGCCCGGCTGGAGGGTTCCCCGCTGGCGATCGAGCTGGCGGGAGCGCGGCTGCGTTCCCTGTCGGCCGCTCAGCTCGCCGCTCGCCTGGACGATCCGCTGAGCGCGCTCGACCCCGTGGAGCCGGGGCCGGACAGCGACGCCGACGCCGAATATCGGCACGACAGCCTCACCGCCAGCCTGGACTGGTCCTACCGGACGCTCAGCCCGCAGGCCGCCGGGTTGCTGCGCCGGCTCGCGGTCTTCGCCGGCACGGTCGATCTCGGCATGATCGAGTGGTGCGGCGTCGAGGCCCTCGGCGCGCTCTCCGAGCTGGCCGACAAGTCCCTGCTCGAGCTCGTTCCGGGCCCCCGTTACCGGCTTTCCGGCCAGGTGCGGGCCTACGCTTCCCGGCGCCTGACCGCCGCCGGCGACGAGCACGCCGCCCGGGACCGCCACGCCGCCTGGGCGCTGCACACGCTCGACATCGTCGGAGTGGACACCGACGGCCAGCCGCGCACCACCTCGCTGACTGAGCTGGCGCCCTATGTGGCCGAGTGGGAGACCGCGCTGCGCTGGGCCGCGACCAGGGGCAGCGTCCGGGCCGGTCTGCGCCTCGCCCTCGCGCTCGACCCGTGGTGGCGCGAGCACGGCGGTGCCGGGGAGGGCCGCAACCTGCTCTTCCGTCTCTACCAGCGGCTGGACGGCGTGGACGTCGAACCGGCCGTGCTCGCGTACACCCACCTCGTGCACGCCGGCCTGGCCGACGACCGCGCCGAGCGGACCCGCTTCCTCGACCGCGCCGAACGGATCGCCCGCGCCGAGGGCGACCAGCCGTTGCTGATGCGTTCACTGGCCGGGCATCGGACCACGCTGATCGAGTTCGGGCGGTACGAGCAGGCTGAGCAGTTGTGCCGCGAGGTGATCGC
>DASRYP010000549.1:0-3143 GCA_035687165.1 Actinoplanes sp.
CAGCGCCTCGGCGCCGTCGGAGACGACGTTGAGCCGGTTCTGGACCTTGTGCTCCTCGAACGCCTCCTTGGTCATCAGCACGTCGCCCGGGTCGTCCTCGACCAGCAGCACCTCGATCGGGGTGCCGTCGGCCCGCATCGCAGCCGTCATGCTGAGACCTCTTTCCGTTGTTCCCGCACCGGAACCTCCTGCTCCTCGTCGGAGACGCCCGGCACCGCCGGAAGGGTGAACCAGATCGACGTGCCTTCCTCGACCTCGAGGTCCAGCCAGATCCGTCCGCCATGGTATTCGACGATCTTCTTGACGATGGCCAGGCCGATGCCGGTGCCCTCGTAGGCGTCCCGGGCGTGCAAACGCTGGAAGATCACGAAGACCTTGTCGGCGAACTCGGCCTCGATGCCGATGCCGTTGTCGCGGACGTTGATGCGCCACTCGCTGTCCGCACGCTCGGCACTCACCCGGATCACCGGGGGCACCCCGGGCCGGCGGAACTTGAGCGAGTTGCCGATCAGGTTGACGAAGAGCGTGGTGAGCAGCGGTTCCTCGCCCTCGACGGTGGGCAGGCCGGACCACTCGATCTCGGCGTCCTCGCCGGCCCGCGTCTCAAGCTGCGACTCGACCTCGGTGAGCACCCGCCCCAGGTCGACGGCGGTGAAGCCGGCGGTGAGCCGGCCGATGCGGGAGAAGGCGAGCAGGTCGTTGATCAGACGCTGCATCCGCTGAGCACCGTCGACGGCGAAGGCGATGTACTGATCGGCTCGCTCGTCCATCTGCCCGGCGTAGCGCCGCTGGAGCAACTGGCAGAAGCTGGCGACCTTGCGCAGCGGCTCCTGCAGGTCGTGCGAGGCGACGTACGCGAATTGCTCGAGATCACGGTTGGACCGGGTGAGCTCCTCGGCCTGCACCTTGAGCTGGTCGTTGACCCACTCGATCTGGGCCCGGGCCGCGCGCACCTCGGAAAGCTCGGCGGCGATCTTCTGCCGCATGCCGTCGACGTCGTCGGCGAGCGAGGCGAGCTCGGGCGAGCCGCTGCTCACGATGTGCTTGTCGTAGTCGCCGTCGGCGACCTCGCGGACCTGCTGGGCGAACTCGGTCACCGGTCGGCTGACCATGCGGTCGAGCAGCAGCAACAGCACCGCCCCGGCCAGGATGATGATCGCGGCGGCGGCGATCTGGATCGCCACCATCGTGCGGCTGCTCTCCTTCGCCGCGTTCGCGGACTGGGTCCGCAGCACCTGGATGCGGTCCTGCATCGTGGCGATGGCGACCCGCAGGGCGTCGAACTGCTCGGTCGAGGTGCCCCTGAGCCTGTCCTGACCAGCCACGATGCCCTGGGCGCGGATGATCGCGAGCACCGGCTCGGCGACGTCGCGGTGCCAGCTCGCGGCCCGCTGCTCCACCACGTCGAGCTCGGTGCGGATCGCGGTGTCCTGGGGGCGCAGCAGCTCCCGGATGCGAGCGACCAGTCGCTGCTCGTCGGCCAGCCCCTGGGTGTACGGCATCAGGTTGCTCTCGTTGCCGGTGATCGCGAAGCCGCGGATGCCGGTCTCCTGATCGACGTACGCCGTGTTGAGCGCCTCGCCGGCGGCCCGCATCGGGCTGGCCCGGTTGAGCACGTCGTCGAGCTGGCGGTTGTTCTGCGCGGCGGTGATGGCGGCGAAGACGCCGAGCGCGCTGAGCAGCAGCCCGACCGTGACGACGAGCGCCACGGTCCGCCGACGCAACGTCCAGGTGCGCAGGGAGAAGAGGCTCACCGGCCACGCCCCCGCGAGATCAGCAGCATCGCCACATCGTCGGCGAGCGGGCCGCCGTTGACCTGCTCGGCCCGGCCGACCAGCCAGGCGGGCAGCGCCGGAAGTGGCACCGAGCGGGCCGCGGGCTCGTCGAGCAGGCCGCAGAGACCCGCGACGTCGAGCCGTTCGTTCCCCGCGCCGGTGTGGCCCTCGATCAGGCCATCGGTATACATCAACAAGGACCAGTCATCTCCGGAGAACTCGACGTCGGTCGCGGGGGTGGGCTTCGGGCGGACCCCGAGGACGATCCCGCGCTTCGCCTCGACCGGGCCTGCCGAGCCACGGGAGAGCAGCACGGGAGGCGGATGGCCGGCGACGCGCACGACGGCGGCGTTGCCGGTGAGATCGAGCGTCACCGAGGCAACGGTCGCGAAGACCTCGCGGGCCCGGCGCTCGCTCATCAGCACCTGCTCCAGCGATCCGAGGATCTGCTCGTCGGGCACGCCGGCCAGCACCAGGGCCCGCCAGGCGACCCGCAGCTCGACGCCGAGCGCCGCCTCGTCGACGCCGTGACCACAGACGTCGCCCACGATCACGTGCAGCTTGTCGGCACCCACCTGGACGACGTCGAAGAAGTCGCCGCCGAGCAGGCCCATCGCCCGGCCGGAGCGGTAGAAGGTGTGTACCGCCACCTGATCGGTGGACATCAGCGGCTGGGGCAGCAGGCCACGTTCGAGCCGGGCCGACTCGGCCTGGCGCAGCTCGATCTCGCGCAGCCGCTGGGCGTTCTCGTCGGCGCGCTTGCGCTCGACCGCGTAACGCAGGGCCCGGGTCAGCAGAACACCGTCGACCTGGCCCTTGACCAGGTAGTCCTGGGCCCCCTCGGCGACCGCGGCGACGCCCAGGTGCTCGTCGGAACGGCCGGTGAGCACGCAGACGGCGGCGCTGCCGGCGACCGCGAGCAGCTTGCGGAGACCGTCGATGCCCTCGGCGTCGGGCAGGCCCAGGTCGAGCAGGACACACTGGATGCCCTGCAGCAGACCGCGGGCCTCGCGCAGGCTGGTGGCGACCCGCAGGTCGAACGGCGCCGACGCCTCGTGCAGCAGCTCGCGCACCAGGAACGCGTCGCCCTCGTCGTCCTCGACCAGCAGGACGCTCAGGCGTTCCTGCAGGACCGGACCACCGGTGTGGACGCGCGGCGCGACCGAGCGCTCAGTCATTGCCGTTCCCCACTCGTCCTCCCACCCGGTTTCGGTCCGCTGATCGTGTACCACTCCTGGCGAGCGCACAACACCGGCGGCGGGGTCCAGGGGCGTGGTCACGCTGACAACGCTAGGCCACGGCTCAAAAGATCTTCGGGCTACCCGGTGTCGTACCCAACCGCTTAGATGTCACCCATGCCCGCTCCCT
>DASRYP010000550.1:0-12125 GCA_035687165.1 Actinoplanes sp.
CGCCTCGCCGAACTCGCTCGCGCCGCCAAGCTCGACGCGAAATCGCTGATCCGGGCCGCTCAGCGCCGGGGCCGGCTGGTCCGGCGGGACGGGACGGACGCCGACCAACTGCGCGACCAACTCGCCGCCGCCCACCTCGCCGACCACGCCGGCCGGTTGGGCTTCGGGTCGTACCTCATCGTGCCGATCACCTCTCCGGTCACCTACCAGGTGCTCGGCGCCGTGCTGCTGGTCAACGGCCCCGACCGGCCCTCCTTCACCCACGCCGAGGGGACCACCGCCACCGAGGTCGGCCGCCGCGCCGGCATGGCCGTCGACAACACCCGCGTGTACGGCCGGCAGCGTCACGTCGCCGAGGTCCTCCAGCACAGCATGCTGCCCACGCTGCCGCAGGTCGACCGCGTGGAACTGCACGGGCGCTACCTGCCGGCACAGGACGGCGCGTCGGTCGGCGGCGACTGGTACGACGCGTTCGCCCAGCCCGACGGAAGCCTCATGCTGGCGGTGGGTGACGTGTCCGGCCACGACATCGAAGCCGCCGCCACGATGGGCCAGGTCCGCAACCTGGTACGCGGCGACGCCTACGGCCGCGACGACGCCCCGGGCCCGCTGCTCGCCCAGCTCGACCGCGCACTGCACGGCCTGCAAGTGCCCGCCGCGGCGACCGCCGTCCTGGCCCGACTGCGCCGCGACCACGACGACTATCTGATCGCCTTCGCCAACGCCGGCCATCCCCCACCGGTCCTGCTGCGTCCCGACGGCGAGGTCGAGATCTGGTGGGAAACCCCCGAACCGCTGCTCGGCCTGCTCCCCCGCCAACAGCGCACGACCCACCATCGCCGCGTCGCCCCCGGCAGCACGCTGCTCCTCTACACCGACGGCCTGGTCGAACACCCGGCCCACCTGATCGACCACGGCATCGCCCGCATCCAGTCCGTCCTGCGCGGCAACGCCACCCTCCCGGTCGACGACCTCTGCGCCCGCGTGATCGAATCGGCCCCCCGCCGCGCCGACGACATAGCGCTCCTGGTGGTAGGGCTGCGCTGATCAAGAACGAAAACCAAAAAGCCGGCATGGCCCGTACGCCCGGCAAGCGCGACTCACCTGCGCACGCTCGTACCACAGCTTTATCGCCCCGAAGCCAACGGCCGCTTCGAGACCACGGTCTGGACCACGAACGCCGTCGGCCCGACCATCGGCGGCATCCTGATCTCGTGGCTGGGCGCCACCGTCACGATGGCTGTCGACGCGGTCAGCTTCCTCGTATCCGCATTGCTCCTGCGTGGTCTGCGCCACCCCGAACCGGCACCGCCAAGGCGCGACACCGAGCACCATTGGACGCGGGAAATAACCAACGGTTGGCGCTACATCTTCAGACATTCCGGCCTCAAGGCTCTGTTCTGGAACTCGATGGTCTTCGGCGGCTGCCTCATGGCCGTCGTCCCGCTGCAGACCGTGTTCGTGCTCCGCGATCTGGGTTTCCCGCCCTGGCAGTACGGCGTGATCACCGGCATCGCCGGCATCGCCGGCATCATCGGCTCGCTGCTGGTCGAGCCCCTCACAAGGCGCTTAGGCGAGCACCGCATCCTGCTGTTCACCGGCGTCGGCCGCAACCTCTGGCTCGGCCTGCTCCCGCTGGCGCCCGCCTCGACCACTGGCCTCGTCTTGATCACCGCCTCGGAATTCCTGCTGGTCCTATTCGCGGGCATGTTCACCCCGACCTTCGCGACCTACCGCATGAACGTGACAGACGACGCCCACATGTCCCGCGTCATAATGTCCTGGTCCATCACCAACAAGATCGTCCAACCGCTCTTCATTGCCGCCGCAGGCGCACTCGCCGCCGTTACCAGCGCCCGAACGTCACTAACAGTCCTCGCCGCAATCCTCCTCACCGGCACAGCTCTCCTGCCTTGGCGCCTCCAACCAGAGCAACACCATCAAAGGCCCCACAGTCAAACACCACAGGTCCAACCACCACACCTCCAAACACCGCACGGGGCTTGACGGCACGCCGCAGAAATGGGGAATGAATCTTGAGGAGCTGCAGGGGCGTGCGGTGAAGATTGCGGCGCTCTACGACAGGGATCACGTCGCCAACGGGCGGCGACCGTGGGGCGCCGACGAGTTCATGCTGGGCTTTGTGGGGGATGTCGGGGACCTGGCCAAGCTCGTCATGGCGGCCGAGGACAGGCACCTGGAGAATCAGGCGCGGCCGGAACGGTTCTGAGCGCCCTCCAGCGGGAAGGATTGCCCGTCGGCGGAGCGCACGAAGTGCGTATCGGTGACGATGCCGCCCGGCCGTCGGTAATAGGTCCTCATGGCGGACACCCCCAGCATCACTCCGCCGACACGTCTCCATGATGGAGGGGTGGGCCCCCGTGGGTCCACGGCGTGTCTGATGGGTCGGGGAGCGACGCGCCCGGCCGATACGCCTCGCTGAGAGTTGTCAGCAACATTTGTTCGCCGATCTCGGGCACGCTGCCGGGCTCGGCCACCAGTTTGCGACCCATCCCGCCGGAGAGCTCCAGCACCACGTCGGTGCCGCTCACGGTGGGGGTAACGGAGATGACCTTCGCTTTCTGGGCCGGTCTGGCGGGTGACGTGAGCGAGGCGCCGGGCTCCACCCGTACGGTCTCGGTCGTCGCCACCATGATCCGGGGGCGCAGCACCGGGCGCTTGCCGGTGTCGTCGATCCGATCCGCTTTGGCCAGTGTCACAACTCCGCTGAAGGCCGCTCCGGTCAAGCGGTGCTCGGCCATCACCAGGGGGTCGTCGAAGGCGCGCTGCACCGCGTAGCGCGCCGCCGCGTTCTCGAGGCGCTGGAGCCGGCCGGCCGCGGCCACCGCACCGTCGTGTCGGGGCTGCGGGGTGCCTTCTTCGTGCAAGTGCGTGACGAAGGCCGAGTACGCGTGCCGGTCGCCGTCCCAGCGCGAACCCACCCGCGCGCCTTCCGGCCATTGGCGGAGCAGCGCGATCGACTGCCACATCCGGTCCCACGTCGGCATCAGCAGCTCGCGCAGCACTTCCGTCATCTGCGGGGACGAGTTGGTGGTGATCAGCGGGGCCAGCACCCGGTTGTCGAAGTCGGGGTCGGTCGCGGGCCCGGCGACCGGACCGTCCTCGGCCTCGCGGGCGGCCTGGGCGCCGTCGATGATCCACGCGAAGAGCGACCCGAGGTGTGCGTCCTCGGCGGCGCTCTGCCCGGTGGCCCAGTGCAGGCCGAGCGCCTGCACCGCGTTCACCAGCAGCGCCGATCCGGGCACCTCGGCCGACGACGCCAGGAAGGTGAGCCACTGGCCGAGCAGCGGCACCGACGCGGGTACGGGGTAGTCGCCGTCGGTGCGCCGGAACCGGGTCGAGCGCCCGAGCAGCCGCAGGAAGTCGACGCCGCCGGGGTTCGGCACCCACACCTGCGGCGCGTGGACGAACCGGTGCCGAACGTCACGGCCGCGGTCGACCGGCACGGCTTCGGTCTCACCGGCGAACGAGTCGAGGTAGGGCACGACCGTGGCGGCGAGGTCCGCGGTGAAGGCGAACCGCTCGTCCCGGTTGCGGGGCTGGCCGACCACCAGCAGGTGCGGCGAGTTCGGGTCGGTGCCGAGCAGCGCGGCGAGCGGTGCGTTCGCCTCGCCGGCCATCGCGAGCGGGATGAGCACCAGTGGCCGGTCGTGCACGTGCAGGTGGCGCACGGTGGCGATGGGCTGGGCTCGCCCGGCCGCGAGCGCCTGCGCCCGGGCGAGCGCGACGAGGGTGCTCACCGGTTCAGGGCCTCGTCCCGCAGCGTGGCGGCGGCGCGGAGCAGGGCGGCCGCCTCGACCTGCGCGGGTGTGGGCGACGCGGCTCCGGAGGCGAGAGCCAGCACCTCGTCCACGGTCTCGATGCCGCCCAGGGACTCGCGCACCGGGCGGCCCAGCACGGCGGTGCGCCCGCTCGCCTGTTGCCGGCAGTAGACCGACATCTCGCAGGTGGAGAGGCATTCCGGTGCGTACCGCGCGGTGAGCGTGTCGATCGAGGCCAGCAGGGCGGGCACGGGCTGGGCGAGGTCGAAGGAGACCGTGTCGGGCAGCGCGTCGATCAGGGTCGAGACCGAGGCCAGTCGGGACAGCTGGCGCCGCAGGGTGGAGAGCTGTTTGCGCACGTCGAGGACGACCGCGACCGGCTGCATCGAGAAGTTCTCGGGGCAGACCAGCACTACGTCGTGGCTGACCCGGTCGTCGCCGAGGAGTTGCCGCAGGGCGAGCACGTAGACCGCGGCCTGCACCGCGGCGGCCGAGACCGAGGCACCGTCGGCCTGCCCGTCGATCACGGCGAACGACTTGATCTCGACGACCTGCAGCTGTTCGCCGGTCTGGTGGGTGATCAGGTCGGGTTCGAGGAACACGGTCTGGCCCGCGACCTCGAGCGTCAGCAGCGGATGGTCGAGCAGCCCCTCGGCGCCAGAGGCGAGCACGGCCCGGGTGCGCGAGTGCCGCGCCGAGAGCGTGTCCTCCTCGTCGACGCCGAGATCCTCATAGCTGCCCACGTACGCGCCGAGCGTCGAACGCAGCAGCGCGCAATCGTCGGCCTTGAGCATCGCCTCGAACGCGTTGCCTCTGGCCAGGGCGAACCGGGACTGCCCGAACGCGCTGGGGAACCCGATCTGCTCGGCCAGCCGCACCTTGTCGACGCCCGCCGCGTCGAGCACGGCCCGCCGAGTGCAGCCGGGATTGCCGGTGAGCGCGGCGACCGTACGCGCGTTGTGCCTCTTCCCCGGCGCGGAGCCGCGAAGCCGGTCCGCGGAGTCATGAAGCCCGTCGATCTGATTCACTCGCCGCCCCGCTGTTGGGGCACGGTGGGCAGCCCGAAGAGCTGCTGACGCTCCGGAAGCGCCCGCGCCCGCAGGACCGCGGCCGCTCGCACCGTCTCTTCCCGCGCGAGCGCGACCACGAGCTCCGGCGCGCTCAACGCCGCCCGTGCCACTTCCGCAAGATCAACAGCTTCCGACCCATGCGGTACGCCTTCAGCGAGCCCTCGCAGCAGCAGGTGTGCCGCCCGCGCGGCGCCAGGGCGGGCCGTCACGAACTCGGCCACCCGGATCACGGCTGCCAGGGCGTCGGCCCGCCGCCCGGCCGGCGTGACGATCCGCTGCTCGATCGGCCAGTCGGCCAGTGCGATCAGCCCACGAGCCGGGGTGAGATCGGGCCGGAGCGCCGCGCACACGCCCGAAGTGGGTTTGCGCAGCAATGTCGCGAGAGCCGCCACCGAGAGGTCGCCATCGAAGAGCGCGCTGTGCACGTCGACCACGAGCCGGGGCGAGGCGGGTGCGCCGAGCAGGAGCAGCGCGTGGCGTGCCTGCTCAGCAGTGGTCGGTAGCGTGCTCAGACCGTTCACCGGGCCGCTCTCCCTGGGGGGTAGGAGGATCGCGATCGACTCTAGATCTTCTTACCCTACTTCGACAATGCGGGGACGAGTCGACACCTTTCACTCCCGATGACCATTAACCCGTGCATATCGGACGGCCACCTTTGCGCGCGCTACGTTCGGACTATGCCGAAGGCCATCTGGAACGATGAAGTGATCGCCGAAAGCGATGACACCGTGGTTGTCGAGGGAAGGCATTACTTCCCGCGCGAGTCGCTGCGCGAGGACGTGCTGGTCCCTTCCGACGCCCACACCATCTGCCCGTGGAAGGGCAAGGCGTCGTATTACACGTTGACCGCGAACGGGCACACGACGCCCGACGCCATCTGGTTCTATCCCGAACCGAAGCCGGACGCCAAGGTGGTGCGCGACCGCGTCGCCTTCTGGAAGGACGTCCGAGTCGAGGAGTGACCCCCGACGGGTGACCACAGGCCCGCTCACGCGATGCGCGGGTGGGCCTGCTCGATCGTGGTGACCTCGAGATAGTCCAGCATGTCGCGCTGCTCCTCGAGGTCGAGCGCGCCGAACGCCTCGTAGGCCGCGGCGCGTGCGTGCTCGGTCTCGGCCGCGAGCAACGCGATGATCCCCGACCAGGCCAGCGAGACCCGGTCGAAGAGACGCGCGCGCCGCAGCGAGGTCAGTCGGCTGAGCATGGCCACCTTGGTCGCCGCGTCGTCGTCGAGCGCGACCCGGTCGGAGAGCTCGAACAACGCTCGGCCGCGATAGGGGTGCTCGGCCTCTACCATGCGGACCAGTTCCGCGTTCGACATCTGCTCCACCGCCGGGGCCGGGCCACGGCGCGGGAGCGAGGGGAAGTCAGCGGGCACGGCTGTCCCGCCCGCTCTCGAAACCGTTGCCGGGCGACTGATGCGGCAGGCGCGGCGTGTTCGGGAACGTGGGGAACGGCGGCGCGGACGGCATGACCGGCGCGGGCGCCTCCTCGGGGTCACCGAGCAGCCGCTCGGTGAGGCGGTCGAGCACGGCCCGGCCGTCCTCGGTGTCGGCGCCGACCGTCTCGTCGACGGCCACCGCGACCTGATCGGCGAGCGCGGCCTGGGCCCGGCGCATGGTTCGCAGAATCTCGTCCGAGATCGTCGCTCCGCTGAGCTGTCGCACGCGGTCATCGAGCCGCAGCCCGGTGACCAGGCCGGAGCTGCCCACGGTCACCGTGACAACACCATCCTCGTCGGTCGCGGTCGCGCTGAGCGCCGCGAGCCGGTCCTCCAGATTTCCACCCGGCACAGCTTTGTCCTCCGTTGGCGACTTTTGTGCTGTTGGTGCTCTATGAGATCACGGTCGGCTCGCGGTCCACCGCACACCCCGTCGCTCCGTCCCGGGTGATCACCCGACCTGACGACCACCGTAACGCGCACGCAACATGTCGGCCGTGCGCCCAAGGAGGGTGACCACCGGGGCCGGGCCGGAAGCGGCGTGCGGCCCGGTGGGGCCGCCCGGCCGGGCCCGAACCCGTGTGACTGTCGTCGATACGTACGTCATCGGCTCTTTACAGGGGTGGCAGGTCGAGGTCGGTCTCGAGGCGGTCGCCGAGGGCCACGCGCGCGAGCACCGGATGACCCTCGCCGTAGGCCTTGGTGAGCGCCGCCGAGACTTGATGGCGGGCCTCCTCGTCGCCGCCGTCGAGCACCGCGTTCCAGGCGCAGGCCAGCGTGTCGGGGTGTTCGGCGCCGCGGATCATGCGGGAGCGCTGCCACGTGTCGGCGGCCAACTGCTGGCCCTCCTGCCGCTCGCCGAGCCCGAACAGGTCGGTGGCGTAGCCGTTCGCGCAGCCCATCGTGAACGGGTGGTCGGGGCCGACGCTGCGCCGCAGACCGCTTAGCGCCTCCTCGTCGATGCGGCGGGCCTCGTCGTAACGGCCGGTGGCGCGCACGACCCCGGCCAGCGCGGCCGAGGCGGCGAGCGTGAACGGGTGGTCGTCGCCGAGCACCGAGTGGTAGCGGATCACGGCCCGTTCGAGCAGCTCGTGGGCCCGGTAGAAGTCTTCCGCCTCGCGCACCGCGTTGGCCAGCGAGACGACCGCGGCGAGCGTCTCGACGTGCAGCTCGCCGAAGCGGCGCCGGGTCAGCTCGACGACGGTCTCAGCCATCGGCACGGCGGAGGGCCGGCCCCGACGGCGGGTCGCCATCGCGGCGAAGCGGGCGGCCCAGAGCGCGAAGGGGTGATCGTCGCCGATCGTGCCGGGACGCACGACGGCCACCTCGGCTGCGGCCGCGTAGTCGCCCAGTCCGAACAGGTCGAACGCCAGCTCGGCCCGGGACGACAGGATCTCGGGGTGACCCTCGGCGAAGATCGCCTGCCGGTGCCGCAGGGTCTGCTCGTCGAGCGTGCGGGCGCCGCGGAAGTCACCGAGCAGCCGCAGGTCGGCGGCGAGGTTGTTGGCGCAGCGCAGCGCCGTGGGGAAGCTCTCGCCGAACAGGCGCCGGTAGCGCACCAGGTTGTCGGCGTCGAGCTGGCGGGCCTGGCCGAAGTGGCCGCGGATGCGCAGGTCGGCGCCGACGCTGTTCGCTGTGGCCAGGGTGGTTTCGTCGTCGGCGCCCAGCACCTCGCGCTGCGCCCGCAGCGTCTGGGCGTTGAGCCCGCGTGCCTCGGCCGTGCGGCCGACCGCCCGCAGCGCGTTGGCCAGGTGGAACGAGGCGAGCAGCGTCTGCGTGTCGGTCTCGCCGAGCGACTCGCGCCAGCGGGCCACGGCGGCGGCGGCCAGGTCGCGGCTGGAGTCGTGGTCGCCGCGGGCGAAGTGGTAGCGCACGCAGTTGATGACGAGCTGGCGGATCTCCTCGTCGCCGGCGCCGAGCACGTCGGAGTGGATCAGGTGCGGGGTGAGCTCGCCGTAGCGCGAGCGGGTCGCCGGGTCGTCCGGGTCGCCGGGGTCGGCAGCGGCGAGCATGGCCCGGACCGTGCCGAGCAGGGCGGCGTGGCGTTCGGAGCTGAGCTCCTGGCCGAGCAGTCCGCGCACCAGCGGGTGGACCAGCAGGTGCTCGCCGGGCGGGTCGAGCTCGGCCAGGCCGTACCGGCCGATCAGGCGCAGCGCGGCCTTGAGCCGGCGTTCGATGCGGACGGTCGAGGCGAGCTCGGGCGGTAGCGGAAGGGTGCGCGCGCCCCAGAGCAGCCGCCACGAGACGGGTGCGCTGCCCAGGAAGGCGCAGAGCTCGAGCAGCTCGAACGCGGCCGGCGAGACGGCTTTGAGCTCGTCGGCGGCCAGCCCCCAGGCGACCCGCACGGGTGTGGGGAAGGTCAACCCGGCCGAGCGCGCCTCGTAGCGGGCCAGGTAGTCGGCGACGGAACGGCCGGTGACGGCCCGGACCGCGGCGGCCAGCTCGAGGGCCATCGGCACGTCACCGAGCCGCTCGGCCAGGCGTTCGGCGTCGGCGACGAACAGCTCGGGGGCACGCCGGCGGAGCAGGTCGACGCTGTCGGCGCGGTCGAACACGCCGATCGGCATCGCCTGGGCCACCTCGGCCGTCCAGCGCGGGTTGCGGCTGATCACCAGCACGTGGCCGGCGCCGCTGGGCAGGTAGGGCTTGATGTCCTCGGGACGGTTGGCGTCCTCGAAGACGACCAGCCAGTTGCGGAACGGCTCACCCCGGCTGAGCGTGTCGCGCACGGCGGCGAGCGTGCGGTTGACGTCCCCGGACTCGGGCAGGCCGAGCCGGTGGGCCAGGCCGATCAGCGCGGAGCGGGTGCCTGCGGCCTGCTCGGCGGGGATCCACCAGACGAGGTCGTAGGTTTCGGCATAGCGGTAGGCGTATTCGGTGGCCAGCTGAGTGCGACCGGTGCCGCCGAGCGGGTGGTCGTCGCCTGGCAGGAGCACCACCGGGCCTGCCTCCAGCCGGTCACGCAGGTGGGCCAGGAGGTCTTCGCGTCCCACGAAGCGGGTATTACGCGGCGGCAGACCGCCCAGGACCGGCACGCCACGCTCCTCACGAGTTTGGTGATGCCGATTACCGTACGTGGAATCACCGCCACAGTGGAAGAAGGCAGCCTTGACCGACGAGTTCGAGACGAGCCTGGACCGCGACGGCGGCACCGCGACCGTCGCGCTGCGCGGCGAGGTCGACGTGCTCACCGTCGACCTTGTCCGGTCCGCACTCGCCGAGGCGCTGGCGACCGAGCCACGTGAGATCGTCGTCGATCTGACGGAGCTCGTCTTCATCGACTCGACCGGTCTGGGCGCGCTGATCTTCGGTTTCCAGCGCGCCCGGGACGCCGGCATCCGGTTCCGGCTCACCCGTGCCTCACCCGGCGTGCGTCAGATCCTGGTGCTGAGCGGCCTGCTCGAAGTGGTGGAACTCACGCCTTGACCGGGGCCGCGGTGGCCAGGCCGAGGCCCCGGCGCGATCGGCCGGATCCGCTTGTCCGGCGAACCTTTCGGCAACCTGCACAAAACGCACCATAACTCAGTAAAGTCCTGTGACGTCCGATGGGCAGAGTGAATACCCTTGCCGACTCCGAGGACGACATGGACCAGACCTTCCGCCCGCTGCTGGACGCGCTGAAGCAGATCGGGATCGATCCGCACGCCGTCGACTCGGCCGCGGAAGAAGCGCGGCGCAGCGGCCGGTCCGTGCGCGCGGTCCTCATCAACGACCAGGTCGTCACCGAGGAGCAGCTCACCGAGGCGGCCGCTCAGGCCTTCGGCATCAACACGGTCGACCTGGTCAGCTTCACGCCCGACCCGGCCGCGCTCAAGCGGATCCCGATGGCGGTCGTGCTCCGCCACCGCGTCCTCGGGCTGTCGATCACCGACGGCGAGCTGGTCGTCGGCGTCACCGACCCTGGCGACGTGGTCGCCATCGACGATGTGCGCGCCGCCACCGGCATGACCGTACGCCCGGTCGTGGTCGCCCGCAGCGAGGTCCGCCGGATCATCGAGCGGCTCCAGCGCGAGTCCAGCGATCTGGGCGAGATGACCGACGAGCCCGATCCGCAGAGCGCCATGTCCGCCCAGGCGCAGAGCGCGGACGACGCCCCGATCGTGCGCTACGTCAACAACCTGATCGAGCAGGCGGTCATGAACCGCGCCTCCGACCTGCACCTCGAGCCCACCGAGGACGACATGCGGGTGCGTTACCGCATCGACGGCGTGCTGCACGAGGTGGACATCGTGCCGCGTGGGGTGATGGCCGCGCTGACCTCACGCATCAAGATCATGTCAGGCGTCGACATCACCGAGAAGCGGGTGCCGCAGAACGGCCGCATCACGGCGCTCATCCGCGGCCGCACAATCGACCTGCGTACCGCCACGCTGCCCACGGTCTGGGGCGAGAAGCTCGTGCTGCGGGTGCTCGACACCGGCGGCATCGACCTCGACGTCGAGAAGCTGGGTTTCACCCAGCAGAACCTCGACCGGTTCGCCGCGTCCTTCACCAAGCCGCACGGCATGTTGCTGGTGACCGGCCCGACCGGTTCCGGCAAATCGACCACCCTTTACGCCACGCTGGGCCGGATCAGCAAGCCGGAGGTCAACGTCATCACCGTCGAGGACCCGGTCGAGTACCGGCTGCGCGGCGTCAACCAGGTGCAGGTCAACGCGAAAGCCGGCCTGACGTTCGCGGCGGTGCTCCCGGCCATTCTGCGCTCCGACCCGGACATCGTGATGATCGGTGAGATCCGGGACAGCCACACGGCGCAGATCGCGGTCGAGGCGTCGCTCACCGGCCACCTCGTGCTCTCGACGCTGCACACCAACGACGCGCCCGGCGCGGTCACCCGGCTCACCGAGATGGGCATCGAGCCGTTCCTGGTCGGGTCGTCACTCGACTGCGTGCTGGCCCAGCGGCTGGCCCGCCGCCTCTGCGACTGGTGCAAGGAGGCCTACCAGCCGACCGAGGACGAGCTTCTCGGCGCCCACTGGCCGTTCGAGGACCTGGTCGTGCCCGAGGCGCTCTACCGGCCCGTGGGCTGCCGCAACTGCGCGAACACCGGCTACCGCGGCCGGATCGCGCTGCACGAGGTGATGCCGATCTCGCCCGAGATCGAGGCGCTGACCATTCGGCGGGCGTCCACCAACGAGATCCGCGAGGTGGCCCTTTACCAGGGCATGTACGACCTGCGCGCGGACGGCCTGGCCAAGGCGACCGGCGGACTCACCTCCGTCCGGGAGGTCTCCCGGGTCGCCGTCTGACGGTCCGAAACCCTATCGCGTACGCCGTCGGTTCGGCCCAAAACGCCGGAACTGCCCCTTGAACCGCCGCTGGAGGTGCCGAATACAAGGGCGTCCCTGAACAAATACGAGATTGCCGGTGGCGATGTCCCAGACCGACCTCATGGTGCCGTCGCACGCGGCCTCAGCCGAGCCGCCCGCGTCCGGCGATCTGTCCGTGCTCAACCAGATGCTCGTCACCCTGGTCGAGTCGCGCGGCTCCGACCTGCACCTGACGGTCGGCACGCCCCCGATGATCCGGGTGAACGGCGCGCTGCGACCGATCGAGGGGTACGGCAACCTGAACTCGGACGACACCGCCCTGCTGGCCCGGGCCGCCGTCTCGGCCGACCAGTGGGCGACCTTCCAGCACGACCGGGAACTCGACTTCGCGCACAGCATCGTCGGCGTCTCACGCTTCCGCGGCAACCTCTATGTGCAGCGCACGTCGTGCGGCGCGGTCTTCCGGGCCATCCCGCACGAGATCAAGCCGTTGGACGAGCTGGGCATGCCGGACTCGGTGGCCCGCTTCGCCCACCTGCCCCGCGGTCTGGTGCTGGTGACC
>DASRYP010000551.1:0-5755 GCA_035687165.1 Actinoplanes sp.
TGTCGGCCGGGCTGGCCGCCGGTGAGCTGCGGATTCCGGTGCGGCCGGCGGCCGGCGGCGCGGACTTCGACGTGATCGGCGCCGGCGTGGTCCCGCCCGGCCAGGACAGGCCGCGGTTCCGTCAGTTGCGTGAGCAGCTGCCGCAGGCCGGCGGCTGGCAGAAGGTCGCCGACGACGCCGACGGCGGCTTCTATGTCGGGGATGATCCATTTCAGCTGCCGCCATCACCCGTCGCCCCTACCCAGGCGCGGGTGGACCCCGGATTGCTGCCGCCCGAAGGGGACTGGGTGGTCGACGAGGTCGGCCGCCGGGCCGACCGGGTGCGCGGCATCAACAACCGGTTCCAGGCGGCCACCGACTTCCTGCTGCAACACCTGCCGGCCACGGTCGGCGGGCCGCCCCCGGCCGGCCCGCACCTGCGCCTCGCCTCGGTGGCCACCGCGCTGGTCAGCCCCAGCGGCCGGCTCGAACCGGACACGACCGTGGCCCGTACGGTGGTCGGCCTGATTCCGGCCGCACCGGCCGATCCGGCCGCCGACCCGCTGCGCGTGCGCGCCGTGACGCCCCAGTTCCGCCAGCCGATGAGCGAGCAGCTCGCCGAGGTCGACGGCGCGCTCATGCTGCCCGGCGCCGAGCGTCTCGCGCCCGACAGTATCGGGGTGGCGGTGGGCAACCCCCGCTTCATCGAGGCGTTCATGGCCGGCCTCAACCACGAGCTCAGCCGCGAGCTGCTCTGGCGGGGCCTACCGGCCGACCCGGGCGCCACCTATGCCGACCGCTTCTGGGACGTCCGGGGCAGCGGCCGTAACGCCGATCCGCCGTCTCAGCTGCCCCCGATCGCCGGGTGGACCGGAGCACTGGGGGTCAACGCGCCCGACACCGGCGGCCCCGGCCTGCTGGTGCTGATCGTCAAGGGCCGGCTGCTGCTGCGTTATCCGCACACGGCGGTCTATGCGGCCAAGGCCGTGCCGAAGGCCGGCCCCGGTGGCTCGACGGTCCCGGCCCCCGGGCCCGAGGAGCGCTACCCGCAGTTCCGCGGCCGGATCGAACCGGACATCACCTTCCTGGGGTTCGACCTCACCCTGGACGCCGCCCGCGGGGTGGGCGGTGATCTCGGCTGGTTCTTTGTCATCCAGGAGCAACCGGTGGCGCCCCGTTTCGGCCTCGACGAGCCGGACGGCCCGCCGGGACCGCCGGCCAGCTGGTCCGATCTGGACTGGGCCGACCTCGTGCCGGCCGGAACCGACCTGGCCACGGTGCGTTACGCCGGCGTGGCCGGGCCGCTGGCCACGCCGGCGGTGACCCTGCCGGTGCTCGCCGGCCGGCCGCAGCCGACGGCGACCTGGGCCGCCGACTCGGCCCAGATGGCCGCCATCACCTATCAGCGCCCGATGCGGGTGGCTGTGCATGCCCGAACCGCGCTGCCGGGAGCGACGACATGACCGTGCCCACCCTCACCCGGATCACCGTGCCGGCCCGGCCGGACGAGGCACCGCGGGAAATGCCCGGCGACGAACTCAGTGCCGTCGGCACAGCCTTCGGTGCGAGCCCGTCCGGTGCGGCCGCCGTCGTGGTGGGCGCGGCGGGCACCCCCGGACTCCCGGCGACCGTAGTCGCCTGGAGCGACCGTGCCATCCGCTTCGTCTTTCCTCCGCTGACCGGCCCGGTCGAGGTGCGCGTGCGTACGGCGGGCGGCACCAGCGCCGCGGTCGCAGTGGCCCAGGAAGCTCTCCCCACGCTGCCGCCCGCGCCGGTGGCGCTGCTGCCGCTCGGCCTGCAGACCCGCTTCATGGCCGGCGGCAAGGAGCTGTGGGTACGGGTCCTGCCCGACACTGTGCACATCGACAGCCACGACGAGCAGCTGACCGCCGAGGAGGCCGAGCTCGGGCGCCGCTACCGGGACGCCACCGGCGTGGACGGACCGACCCGTGCCGACGTGTGGCTGGACCTGACCACCCGCTTCGGCGCTCCGCGGGCCGAGTGGATCGTCCGGGTCACGCTGACCGGCACACCGGTGATCCGCACCGAGACGTGGGCCCGGGCCGCCCGGACCAGGCTGCTGCCACGGCGGCTGCGCGCTTTCGCCTATGACGACGCCGGCGCGGTCATCGCGCAGCAGCACGGCCGGCCGATCCCGTTCGAGCTGCCGGTCGGCCCCGACCTCGGGGTGAGCGCCGACGCCGACCCGGCCACCGACCCGGGCATGAGCTGGTTGATCGATTTCGGTCAGGCGCTCGCGGTCGGCATGGCCATGAAGCTGACCCTGCCCGACCCCGCGCCGACCCGGATCGCCCGGCTGGTCGTGGTCGGCGTCGAGACCTCGCTGACCGCGGCCCAGGGCGCCGCCGAGTTCGGTACGGCGCTGGCCGCGCACCGCTACACCCGAGGCGTGGGCTTCCTGCCCGACGGCACGCCGACCAACGCGACCTCGGCCACGCCGGCCGAGCCCGAGGGCGCCACCCAGCCGGCCGACCAGCCGCTCCCGCCCGTTGCCGGGGGCAACGCCGACGTCACGGCCCGGGCGCTCGGGCTGGCCGGCCGGGTGGCCGAGCTGTTCGGCGGCACTCCGCACGCCGACGACGGCGGGCCGGTGCGCTCGGCCCGGCGTCAGGTCAACAGCGCACTGTGGCCGGCCACGTTCGGATACTTCCTCGAGCACCTGTTCACCTCGGTGGTGCCCGATGACGCCATCGAGCCGGCCCGCCGGCACTTCGTCGACTGGGTGCGCGGCAGCGGCCCGCAGCCGGTGCTGCGCCTCGGCGAGCAGCCCTACGGCCTGCTGCCGGTCCTGCCGATGGCCCACTGGACGGCTGCGGGCGAGGAGCCGCCGGTCGCCGCGCTGGCCGGGTTCCTCCGTGACGAGCTACTGCCGGTCTGGCGGGTCTCGGTCGCCGCGGTGCCCCGGGTCGACGACCAGCCGCCGGCCGAGGCGGACGGCGACCGCGACAACCCGCTGCTCACCGTGCTCTCCCTGCAGCCGACGGCGACGAGCTTCCGGGGCCGCAGCGTGCTCGACCTGTCCTTCGTCGACCTGGCCTGGCGGTTCATCCGCGACCGGCTGACCGTCGACGAGCTGCTCGGGCCGGCCTGGCGGGCCGAGCAGACCGCCCTGGCCCGGGCGGCGCTGGAGGAGCACGGCCTGGGCGGCGCGCACCCCAACGCCGAGCGGACCGTCTTCGCGGCCAACTACTTCCCGGTGCCTTTCCCGTTGGTGCAGAGCGCCGGCCCGCGCAACCAGCCGCCGGCCACCGACTGGCTGAGTCTGCTGGCCACGGCTCCCTGGCGCGACCTGCGCCAGGACGCGTTCGACCTCGACGAGCGCTCGCTGCTCTATCTGCTGCTGCGGCACTCGCTGCTGGTCTCCTACTTATTCGCGGCGGGCGACATGGCCCCGGCCGACCCGTGGCGCGGCGGCGAACCGGTGCTCTACGGCATTGACGAGATCGACGACAACCTGAACGCGCCGCGCCCGGCCATGGTCTGGGACAGGCTGGCCGCGGCCTCCGTCACCGGGCAGCCCAAGGGCGACGTGCTCGACATCGCGCCGCAGGGGCCGCTGGCCGAGGTGCGGGCGAGCATCGCGGCGCTGGCCGGCACGCCGGTCGAGGTCCTCGAACAGGCCACGGCCGAGACCGTCGACCTGTGCTCGCACCGCCTCGACGCCTGGATCACCTCGTACGCCCAGCGCCGGCTCCAGTCCGTCCGTGGCGCCTCGGCCGCCGGCGGCCTGCACCTGGGCGCCTACGGCGTGGTCGAGGACATCCGGCGCGGCTCGGGCGGCAGCAGCGCTGGCTACGTGCACACGCCGTCGCTGTCGCACGCCACCGCCGCGGCGATCCTGGCCGGCGGCCACCGGTCCCACCCCGACAGCGGCGGAACGCGCCAGCCGTTCGGTATCGACCTCTCCTCGCAGCGGGTCCGGGTGGCGTTGTCGCTGCTCGACGGGGTGCGAGCCGGTCAGACGCTGGGCGCCCTGCTCGGCTACCGGTTCGAACGGATGCTCCAGGAACGCGGGCTGGCCCGGTTCATCGACGACTTCCGCGCGGTCTCCCCGTTGCCGGTCACCGGCACGGCCTCGGCCGGCGGCGCCGTCGAGGCGATCGGCGCCCGCGACGTCGTGGACGCGCTCGAACTGCACCGCGTCTGGGTGGCCGCGGGCCGCACCACGCCGGCCGACTGGCCCGGACAGGGCTCCCAGGCCCCGCTCCAGGCGGTGCTCGAGGAGCTGGACGACTCGGTCGACGCGCTCGGCGACATCCTGCTCACCGAGGGGGTCTATCAGCTCGGGCGGGGCAACGCCGAACGGGCCGCGGCCGCCCTGCGCGCGGCGGCCCAGCCGGCCGGGTCGCTGCCCGACCTCGAGGCGATCGACACCCCGCACTCGGGGGCGGCGGTGACCCACCGGCTGACCGTGCTGCTGCCCGGCGACGCCGGTCCGGCATCCGAGTGGGATACCGACGGCGACCATCGGCCCCGGCGGCGCGCGGCGGCCGAGCCCCGGCTCGACGCGATGGCCGGCCAGTGGCTGGGCGACCCGCGCCGCATCCGCTACCGGGTGCGTTATCTCGACCCGGACGACGGCCACCTGCTCGACGAGGACGAGCGCCGGCTCGACCAGCTCCGGCCCGAGCTGTGCCCGCTCGACGTGGTCTATGCGGCCGTGGCCAACGAGTCGACCGGGCTGTCCGAGATCGAGCAGCGCATCGTTTATGACGCCGTACGCACCCGGCCGAACAACGTGCCGCTGGGGGCCACGGTCCGGGTGGTCGGCGACCGGCCCGACGACGACCGCCTCGGCCTGCTCGAGGTGGCCGAGTTGGCCCGCGCGATCCGCGAGAGCTGCACGGCCGCCCGGCCGGTCACCCCGGACGACCTGGCCCTGCCCACCGGGACCGGGACGGCGGCGGTCGACCTGCCCGAACTGGAGGGCCGCGCCGTGGCCGCCGACACCGCGCTGCGGGCTGCCGACACGGCTCTCGGCCTGGCCGTGGCCACCCCCGTGAGCGAGCCTCTGCGGGCCGCGCTGCTCGCTGCGCTCGCCTTCGGAGTGCCCGGCGCCGTGCCGCTGTCGGCCTTCGGCGACACGGCGGCCGACCGCTCCGACCTGTCCACCCAGGGCAAGGTCGTCCAGGCCGAGCTGCGCCGCCGGATCGACGCGCTCAACCGGCTGACGTCACCGGAGGCGACCGACACTGTCGGCCGCGTCGAATATGCGTTGGCCCGGCTGCGGGCCGTGTTCGGCCCCGGATTCGTGGCCTTGCCCCGCTATGCGGCGCCGCCGACGAACGACCCGGCCCAGCTCGACGTCGGGTTCCGAGCCGACGACTCGTTGCGCGACGGCGACGCGTTCGCGCTCACCGAATGGCTGCAACGGCTCACCCGGGTCCACGACGGAGCACGGCGGCTCGGCGACCTGCTGCTCTACGCCGACGCCCTCGGTGGCGCCGATCCGGTGCGGCTGAGGGTGGCCCAGCTGCCGACCGTGCCGGGTGACCGCTGGCTCGGGCTGCCGTTCGAGAACGGTGTCCCGCCCAAGGGGGTCGTGTCGCTAGTGGCCTGTCAGCCGCTCGGCCGGCTGAACCCGAACCGCACGTTCGCCGGCCTGTTGGTCGACCAGTACACCGAGGTGCTCCCGGCGCCGGCCAAGACCACCGGCCTGGCCCTGCATTACGACCAGCCCAACGCCACCCCGCCGCAGGCGATCGTGCTGGGCGTGCCGCCGCGCCCCGGCGTCGACTGGACGCTGGAAACCCTG
>DASRYP010000552.1:0-4587 GCA_035687165.1 Actinoplanes sp.
CGACGAACGCGACGCCGCGCAGATCCTTGGCCTGCGCGGCCAGGGCTCCCGCGCCGCCCAGCACCATCTGGGCGCGCATCTTCTCGAGTTCCTTCTCGGCGTCGCGCAGCGCGGTGACCGTCTGCTCGACCCGGTCGGCGACCTGGTCACCGGGCACCCGGAACAGTTCGGCCAGCCGCGACACCAGCAGGTGCTCCTTGGCCAGGAAGCCGAACGCGTCGATGCCGACGAGCGCCTCGACCCGGCGTACGCCGGAGCCGATCGACGACTCGTTGAGGATCTTCACCAGGCCCAGCTGGCCGGAGCGGGCGACGTGCGTTCCGCCACAAAGCTCACGCGCGTAGTCGCCGACTTCAACCACTCGGACCTCGTCGCCGTACTTCTCCCCGAACAGCGCCATCGCACCCAGCCGGCGTGCCTCCTCCTGAGAGGTGATGAACGCGTGAACTTCCAGGTCACGCAGCAGCACCTCGTTCACCTGCTGTTCGACGTCGTTCAGCACCGCGGGCGAGACGGCCCCCGGCGTGTTGAAGTCGAACCGCAGCCGGCCCGGCGCGTTCAGCGAACCCGCCTGGGTCGCCGACTCGCCGAGGAATGCGCGCATCGTCTGGTGGATCAGGTGGGTCGCGGTGTGCGAACGCGAGATCGCCTTACGCCGGGTCACGTCGATCTGAGCCTCGGCCGCCTCGCCCGTGCGCACCTCGCCCCGGATCACCCGCGCCTTGTGCACGATCAGCCCCGGGACGGGCTGCTGCACATCGACGACCTCGAGCCGACCGTCACCCACGTTGATGAAACCGGTGTCGGCCTGCTGACCGCCGCCCTCGGCGTAGAACGGCGTGGTGTCGAGCACCAGCTCGACGAAATCGCCCTCGCCGGCCACCTCGATCGCGCCGCTGCCACCGATCAGCGACCGCACCCGCGACTCGCGCGTGACCTCCTGGTAACCGGTGAACTCCACCGGGCCGCCCAGGTCAAGAGCGCTGCGGTACGCCGAGAGGTCGGCATGGCCGGTCTTGCGCGCCGCCGCGTCCGCCTTGGCCCGCGACCGCTGGTCGGCCATCAACCGCCGGAAACCGTCCTGGTCGACCGCCAGGCCCTGCTCCTGCGCGATCTCCAGGGTCAGGTCGATCGGGAAGCCGTACGTGTCGTGCAGCTGGAACGCCTGGTCGCCGCTCAACTTGGCGCCGCCCGACTTCTTCGTGTCGGCGATCGCCGTGTCCAGGATCGTCGTGCCCGCCCGCAGCGTGGACAGGAACGCGTCCTCCTCCGCGTACGCGTACGTGGAGATCCGGCCGAACTCCTCGGCCAGCTCCGGATATGACGGCGCCATGCAGTCACGCGCCACCGGCAGCAGCTCCGGCATGGCCGGCCCCTGCCAGCCCAGCAGGCGCATCGACCGGATCGCCCGGCGCATGATCCGGCGCAGCACGTAGCCACGGCCCTCGTTGGAAGGCGTGACCCCGTCGCCGATCAGCATGAGCGCGGTGCGTACGTGGTCGGCGATCACCCGCAGGCGTACGTCGTCGGGCGCGGACTCGCCCGCGACGTGACCCGAGTGCGCGCCGTACACCTTGCCGGTCAGCTCGGCCGCGCGCGCCAGGATCGGGCGGACCTCGTCGATCTCGTACAGGTTGTCGACGCCCTGCAGGATCGACGCGACGCGCTCCAGGCCCATGCCCGTGTCGATGTTCTGGTTGGGCAGGTCGCCGACGATCGTGAAGTCCGACTTCGACTTCACGTCGGTGATCGCGTACTGCATGAAGACCAGGTTCCAGATCTCCATGAAGCGGTCCTCGTCGACCGCCGGGCCGCCCGCACGCCCGTACTCCGGGCCCCGGTCGTAGAAGATCTCGGAGCACGGACCGGCCGGGCCGGGGATGCCCATCGACCAGAAGTTGTCCTTCTCGTCACGGCGCACGATCCGCGACTCGGGCACGCCGATCGCCTTCCAGTGCGCGTACGCCTCGTCGTCGTCCAGGTAGACGGTCGGCCAGATGCGCTCCGGGTCGAGGCCGTAACCACCGGCGGACTGCGGCTTGGTGACCAGCTCCCAGGCGAGCTTGATCGCGCCTTCCTTGAAGTAGTCGCCGAACGAGAAGTTGCCGTTCATCTGGAAGAACGTGCCGTGCCGCGAGGTCTTGCCGACCTCGTCGATGTCGGGCGTGCGGATGCACTTCTGCACGCTGACCGCGCGCTTGAACGGCGCGGTCTGCTGGCCCAGGAAGTACGGCACGAACTGCACCATGCCGGCGTTGATGAACAGCAGGTTCGGGTCGTCGATAGCCGGCAGCGGGGCACTCGGCACGACCGTGTGCCCGTTGGCCTCGAAATGCGCCAGATAGCGCCGCTTGATCTCCGCCGTCCTCATCGGTTCCCCTCCTGGCCGTCCTGGCCGTCCTCGTCCTCGTTCACATAGAGCTCACCCTCGGCGAACGCCTTGTTGATCTGTTCCTCGCGTTCCGCCGCAGCATCGCGGACGTCGTCCACGAAGCTACGCACCGACTCGACCAGGCCGCCAGCGGATTGCGACAGCGAGGTGGCGATGCCGGTCGGGGTGAACTCGTTCGCCTTCCGGGTGAGTTTGCGAACGACGATGGCGCCGACGGCCAGGCCGACGCCCAGCCACAGCAGGCGCTTCATGGTGGGTTGGTTCCCTTCGTGCTCGAAGAAAATAAACGACGGGCGGCTAGCGGCGGGCGGCCTTGCGGCGCTGCTTGAGCGTCTCGCGAACCTCGCGCGTCTCCTCCGCGGAGCGGCGAGCCTGCACGGTCTTGCGCAGCCCGTAGCCGAACGAGGCCACCTTGACCAGTGGGTTGGCTGCCGCAGCGGCCACGACGGTGGACAGGTTCGCGGCGTTCGCGGTGATGTGCGCCGCGTGCTCGGTGATCGTGTCAATCTTGGCGAGCTGGACGTTCACACCGTCCAATGAGACCTGCACCTGCCCCAGCGCGCTATTGACGTTACGCACAGTGTCGTTCACGTCACCCAGCAGCGGGCCGGTGTGGTCGGTCAGATCGTTGATCGCGCGGGTGGCGGCATCAACCGTCCGGCCCAGCTTGAAGATCGGAATGGCGAGCACGAGTACGAGCACGAGAAAAGCGCCCGCCGCGATCAGGCCTGCGATATCTCCGGCGTCCATCAGGCGCGTCTCCTTACAAGGTCACTGGTGGCGGGTCAACGTGCAGACCCTACCGTCCGTGACCTCAGCCCGCGTCACGACGCCGAGGGTGTCGGCTCCAGGAGCGGATCGTCGGTGATCACCGTGTCCGGCGTCTCCCCCTGGATGGGGCTCCGCTGCGGGTCCGGCTTGCCCCGCGTGTCGACGATCGCGTTCTGCACCTTGATGCTCACGGTCGACCCGACGCACTCGCCCGTGGGTTTCGGGGGTGGCGCCGTGGCACCGGAGAGCGCCGGATCGTTCGCCGCCAACTGGTCGACGACGCAGGCCGGCGGCCCGACCGCCAGGTCCAGAGTGAACTCGTCACGCTTCCAACAACTGTACGTCTCCGTGGACGCGCTGATCGTCTGCTCCGGGCAGTCCTTGACCGTCCACGGCTGCCAGCCGGCCGAGGTCAGCGCCGAGGTGTACGCGCTGGTGGTCTCCTTGAACGGCTTCTCCGACTGGGCGGTGCGCTCGCGGAACGTGCAGTCGATGAAGCACCACCGGCTGCCGCTGCTCCGGTCGTCGACCTTCTCCGCGGCCCACGACGGCACCGCGAGGGAGTCGAGCGACCCGAAGACGGGATCGCTGCTCGACGCGCGCAGCCCGAAGAAGACGGGGAGCGCGACCAGCACCACGATGGCGAGCGAGACCAGGGTCACCACGCGCAGCCTCCGCTGGGTGCGCAACTGTTCACGCAGCCCGCCGCTGGGGGTGTCACCGCCGGGCTCGTCGTCCGGCGCGCTCCCGGCTCTCGCCACGGCAGCCTTGGCGCCGACCACGGGCGCGGCCACTCTCGCGGCGCCACTCACGCCCCGACCGGGTCCGTCTTCACCCATAGGGGGTACGCCTTGAGCCCCCACACCCGGGTCGACAGCAGCCCGTCCGGGGACGCTCGGCCGTGCTCCGGGAGGCGCAGCGACCGACGCGGAGCCGACCCGGGCCGCACCGACCTTCGCGGCTCCGGCAGCACCACCCGGCGCCGCGACCGACGCGGAACCGGCGACCGGAGCAGCACCAGCCGCGCTGCGGATGACTGCCGCGCCGGCGGCACGGACGGGTGCGGCACCGGCCGCGCCGGTCGGGGCGCCACCGACGGCTGCGGCTCCCGCCGGGCCACCGCGCTCGCCTCGGGGCCGCCCGCGCCCGGCCGGCGGCTGAACCGGCTCGCGCGGCGGCGGCCCAGCGACGGCCTGCGCCTGCGACAACTGGCCGTACTCGCCCGGCACCTGATCGTGCTCGCCGTGCACCACTCCGGGAACGCCCTGAGCACGCGAAAGCTGACCGTATTCACCTGGCGGCTGCGCGGCTCGGCTTGGCGGCCGACCGTATTCGCCCGGGGTCTGCGGGACCTGCCCTGGCGGCTGGCCGTAGACGTTCGGCAGCGACTCACCGGGCGGCGCTGGTTCGACCGTCGGCGGGAC
>DASRYP010000553.1:0-6958 GCA_035687165.1 Actinoplanes sp.
CAGCGCACCGAAACCCACCCGACCAGGCCCCGGACGCCCACCCGGCTCCCGAAACAGGCAGGTAGCGACCCATCCACCCGTCGGCAAAACCCAACACCTGAACCAAACAGCAACCTCTAAACCCCAACAAAAGGTTTAATCACAAGCTGAGGGGTTCCCGCCTCGGTGGGTGAGAACCCTTGCCCAGCCTCGAAAACCCCCGCTCTCAACCACCCGGCGATCATCCGCCTCGCGGGGAAATCACCGATCGTTTTGAGTAGGTGCTCGTGGTCGATGTTGTCGAACGCGCCAGCCAAGTCGGCGTCAAGAATCCACACCCGCTTGGATTTCCCGCGCAGCGTTTGAATAGCGATTCTATCGCGTCGTGGCAGCCGCGACCCGGCCGAAACCCGTAACTACGGGACTCGAACCGGGCCTCCCACTGCGGTTCCAGCGCGTTACGGACCCGGGCCTGGTGGCACCTGTCCATGATCACTGGGATGCCGAGCGGGCGCATCTTGGTCTTGTCACCGGCTTTCGGTATCAACACCCGTCGGACCGGGGCGGGTTGCCACGAGTTTCGGGTGGCGTGCACTTGCACCGCCACCTCGGCTCGGGCCTGGCTGGTCAACGCGACCTGCCCGTCGATCCCGGCGGTCTTTCGGCCCGCGTTGCGTTGCGTGACCTGGCGTACGCTGACCAGCGTGTTCGACCAGGATCGCACCATCAACCGCTGCAGGTTCCTGGCCGTGGCCAAGTCCCCGTCCTGAACTGCCTGGAATATCCTGCATCGCAGCCGCCGTACCCGCTCCTCATAGCTCCGCCAGTCCACCTGTTCCCAGGCATCACCATCGAAGGTGGGGTGCAGGCCCGCAGGTCCGTTCACCGAGGTGTCCAACTTATCCCTTGGTTGGGGTGGATGCTTCTGCGTCGTTTCCAAGGCCCACCTGTCCACGTGGGCACCCCTTTCAGGGCCGGGCACCAGGCCCGGTATCCGACCAGTTATCCACCGACCATCCGGGAAGAGGTCCTCGGTGTTGCGGTCTGCGGTTTCCTGCTGCCTTTCGGCTGCCGGCGTTCGCTTCTTGGACACCCTGTCCCGCCAGACGGAGTTCCGCCCCCATTGCTGTCGGCCTACCGCACACACCACGCATACCCGCGCATGTGCTGCGGACCCTGGCAGGGTTTACACGTTCCGCACGCGTGAGACCCGGACCGGGCCGGGCGCTCTCTGTACCCCGGAGAACGACGGTGTTCGCTGGCCATCGGATCATCCGTGACCGCCGCCTGCCGCCTTACATCGGCCGGTCCCTATTCACCCCGGTACAGCTACCCAACCCGGTCAGGAACCGGCCACGCATGTCACGGTGGGGACGGGTCGAACACAAACCCGTAGCTACATCTTCGACATACGTCGAACCTCCTCGACCAGCTCACTCACCACGTGCGACCTCGTGTCGCAACGATCATCGCAGCCCTTGTCTTGATCGTTTCTTCGCAGAAAACATGATCAGGCAAGGGCTGCTCTCATGATCAACCAGGGTCACATCGACGAACCCGGCAGGTTAAACGTCAAGCTGAGGCTGTGGAGCGGTAGTCGGTTCCGGTCGGTGACCGCGGCATAAAGGTCGGTCACGGCATGGACAGGGACGAGTCGACGGCGCGACCAGGCGTACCGTCCGGGCCGGCTCGCTGACCCTCGGCGCCGACATGACGTCCAGGACCGCACCCGGCAACCGGGACCGGCTCGGCTCGGGCACGGCCATGGTGGGGATCGTCGCTGGAGCCACCTCCGGGCTCGCGCTGGCGGCCACCATCCTTCCCATTCGGGTGGCCGACGACCTGTCCCGGGCCGACCCGGCTCGAGTGGTCACCGCCATCGAGATCGCGGTGATCGCCGGCGCGCGGGTCGTCGCGCGCCGACAACCAGAATTGGAGCCGCTGACCCGTCAACGGGCCGGTGCAGGCCGGTCGTCCGCGGTGCAGCCGGTGGAGACAGCGAGGATGATCCCGACCGGCCTCACCCAGGCGCGCACGGCGGGGCGTCCGGCAGGGGTCGTGCCGGACGCCCCGACTCGCAGAGGACCGATGTCGTTGGCCGGGACCGTCGCTTGCCGGGCGAACACGGGCAGGACAACGTCCTGGCCGATCCAGTCGGCCGGCTTTTGCGTGCGGTCGCCGACCGTCCCGGGCGCTGCGTAGTCGCCAATCGCCACGAGCGTGACGCCGCCAGCGTTACCGCCGAGGTGTTCGCCAGTTATCTCGCTCCGACGCGGTCCGGGCGTGGGTCCCCGTCTGGGGACCCACGCTCCTCGTCCACTGGTGATCAGTCGTCGGCGCCGGGAAACGGGTCCGGCGCCACCGGCACCGGCACCGGCGGTAGCCCGTTGACCTTGGCGTACTCGTTCAGCCACCGCTCGACCGGCGGGCTGGACGGTGCCACCCAGGGGCGTGCCCCGTTCTTCGGCACCACCAGCGGACCGGTCATCAAGGCGTCCACCAGGTCACCCGTCTCGATCGCGTGAGCGGAGTCGAACGGGAACAGCCAGCACCAGTCACACTCGTGCGGAGCGAGCAGCACCAGCGGCCGCACCGACGGGACGAGTTCCGGCAGCGCCTCGGTTGCCGTGGCGCGCGCAACATCGACGTCCATCATGTAGTCCTTCCTCTTCTGGTTGTGAGCTGGGGGTCGTCCCGATCACCGGCGGCAGCCGCCGGTGATCGGGACGACGAGGGGATCACGCCACGGACGCCGGTCCCGGCCGCCGCTGCGGCAGATAGCGGTCCGCGGCCGGGTCGTACCAGCGGGGCCGGTCGTAGTGCAGCCCGGTCTCCGTGTCGACGTATCGGCCGCCGGCGCGTATCGGGGTGGCCTCCGGGTCGCCGGCCGGGGCGCCGTCGATGCCGACGACGTCCGTCGACCTGCCGGACCGGTCAGTGACCAGTGTCTGCACCGTGCCGTCGACGACCTGGGCGATCGGGTGTCCGATGGTCGGGTGGTATTCCCAGGCCGTGATGGTCACGTTGCCGCGAGCCAACCGGTGGTGCTGCTCGACCAGCAACTCGCCGGACCAGACGAACTCGAACTCCTCGAGAACCTTGTCCTTGGCGCCCAGGCGTTGCTTGGCGAGCCGCCGGTCGAAGGCGTCGTACCGGTAGCGCCAGCGGTCCCCGCCGGCGGTGCGAATCTCAATCAGCCGGTCGGCGTCGTCCCAGGTGAACTGCCAGTCGCCGGCCGCGTCCGACCGGGTGACCGGCCGTCCCAGGGCGTCGAACCGGTACTCCCCGGCCGCCGGCTCTTCGCCGGCCGTCCGGTCACCCCGCACCGCGTCGTGCACCGCGGTCAGCCGATCGGCGTCGTCGTAGGCATATCGCCGGTCGGTCACTCCTTCGATGCGCTGTGACGCGAGGCGGCCTCGCTCGTCGAACGTCTGCTCCAGAGCCAGGCCGGCGTCCGAGGTGCGGCTTACCTCGTGCCCGCCGGAGTAGCCGAACCGGACCCGATGTCCTCCGGCCGCCAGCACGAGTGGTTGGCCGGACTCGTCGTACGACCATGTGGTCGCCGTGCCGGACGGTCGGGTCCGCGCCGTCACGCCGCCGATCCGAGCGTCGTACGAAGTGGTCACGGTGCGCCCGTTGACCGTCTCGGAGATCACCCGCCCGAGTGCGTCCCGTTCCAGCCGGATCTCCGAGTCGGCGTCGGTGGCCGAGACGACGCGACCCGCGCCGTCGTACTCGAACCGGGTCACTGCCGATCCGATCCGGCGCTCGGTCACCCGGCCGAGCAGGTCGTAGGCGTAGTCGATGACCTGTCCGGCCGCGTCGACGTGCCGGACGAGCTGCCCGGCGGCATCGTAGGCGTACCGGTGGGTGCGGCCCTCGAAGTCGCTCTCCTCGACCATCCTGCCGTTCGCGTCGTAGGTGTACCGCCACGTCGCTCCGGCCGGGTTGGTGATCACGGTCAGGCGTAGTTCGGTGTCATAGGTGTATTCGGTCCGGTTGCCCTCCTCATCGATCCGCGCGGTCACCAGGTCGAACGCGCCGTACTCCGTGCGCGCCCGGCGGCCGGCGGAGTCGATCGCCTCGACGAGGTTGCGCTCGCCGTCGTAGACGTACTGCTCCAGAGTGCCGTCCGGGTTCTCCCGGCTGGACAGGTCACCCTCGATCGTCCAGCTGAGCCGCGTGACGCCACGTTCGTCCTCGATGGACACGACCCGACCCAGGCCGTCGAGCTGGTACCGGCTCTCGGCGCCACCCCTCGTCATCGACAGGATCTGTCGCGCCCGGTTCCGGGTAATGGTCATCGGACCGGCCTGGACGGCCGTGCCCGAGCCGTCACCGGCCGGCTGATCGAAGCGGACGACCTCACCGTTGCCGTCGATCTCGGCGAGCACCCGGCCGTCCTGGTCGAACTCCCGGTTGCGAACGCTGCCGTCGAAGTCCGTCCATGAGGTGGGCCGTCCGGACTCGTCGAAGGTCATCGCCGATCGGCTGCTGTCCGGCCTGGTCACGGCGGTCGGCCGCTGGTCCGCCTCGTACTGGTAGGTCGTGGTCCGGCCGAGCGGGTCGGTATGCGACAGCAGACGGTTCGACTCGTCCCATGCGCTCAGCGTGGTCGCGCCGAGCGGGTCGGTCTCCGCGACGACCCGAAGACGGTCGTCGAGCTGGTACCGGCGCACCGCGCCGAGCGAGTCGGTGACGACCGTCAGGCCGTCCTGATAGTCGAACCGGTAGCGCAGGTAACCGCCCTTGCCGCCGGTGCTGACGCAGCGACCGGCCTCGTCATAGGTGTACGTGTACCACTCGCCGTTGCGGTCCTCCCACTGGACGAGCTGCCCGTCGACGTAATTGAAGTGGGCGGAGACACCTGAGGAGTTGACCACCTCGACGAGGTTGCCGTCGCGGTCATAGTCGAACCGCCGGGAAGCCACCATGGTGCCGGCATCGTCCGGCAACCACGCGGCCGTGACCAGGCCCGCGGACACGCTGAGGCTGACCTGGGCACCGGCCGACGACCGCAGCTTGACCGGGGTGCCCGCGGTGTCCCGGGTAATCGTCCAGTGGACGCCGGCATCGACCAGGTCGGTCAACACGGATTCGGTGTTCGTCGCGGCGGCGAACAGCAGGCTGCGATCGGACGCCGGATCCTGCAGCAGCCAGCCCCCGTTCGGCAGACGCCGCAGTGGCAGACGCCGGCCCAGGCCAGGAAGTACCGAGTCCCCCTCCACGGGCATCGGATAAACCAGTACGGAGCCGTCCTCGGCCAGGTAGCGCACCCGATCGCCGTCGACGATCACTCGCTGATCCAGCGTCGACGCCCAGGACCGGCCAAAGGACCGGCCCCACCGGTAATCGGAGCGGTAGGTCCGCTCCAGGGTCAGGCCGGGCAACGCCGCATCGGTCTCGGTCAGGATCATCCGGCCGGTCGTCAGGTCGATCGGATCGGCCGCGGTCGGAGTCTCCTCGGTGCTCTTCGCCACCGCTACCGGCGAGACATCGGTGAACGGCGCCGAGTTGACATATTCCGCGAATGCCGGCGAGGTCTCGTCGTCATTGCTGTCGGCCTCGGCGTCCTGATCGGCTGTCGTGGCGGCATCCCTGCCGGTGTCGACGTCCGGGAACGGGGCGTTCGGTGTGTCCGCCTGCATGATCGCGATGGACCCGTCGGGGCCGATCGCGACCAGGTCGGCTAGCTTGCCGCCCTGTCCGTCCTGGAAGACGACGGTGCCGGACGTGCCCTTGGTCATGTTGATCACATGAGCCGACGTGCCGACCGGCCCGGGACGCATCGCGATGATGGCCCTGGTGTTGTCCGGCATCGCGCCGATTGCGTCCATCAGGCCCGGTAGCGAGCCCGTCTCGACGAAGGACCGGCCCGGATATCGCTGTTGCAGCGATGCGAGCGGTGCCGGTGCCGGTACCGGTGCCGGGAGGACGATACGGCCGGACGCCTGGAGTTCGTCGACGGACTGGGCCCAGAGGACGGAGTTCGCCGCCGGCTCGCCGTCGATCCGGCTCAGCCAGCCATGATCGTGGTCGATCAGGGCCGCCAGGTCGGCCCGGGTGTGCGCGGTGCTGCCGTGCGCGTTGTGCGCCAGCACCCGCAATTGCGATCCGTCGCTGAGCGTGACGGGGCGCTCGAGGCGTGCTCGGAAGTCATTCCACAACCGGCTCTGTGCCTCGGAATCGTCCTCCAGCTCCGCCAGTTGCTCGGCGAGAGTCCGATCCTGGTGGCCGGTCGGCTCGATCGTGGTTTGCGGTTCGCCGGCGGCAAGGTTGGACAACGAGGCCGGGTTCGCGTCGGCGGGGACGCTGATGTTTTCGGTGAGGGGGAGGAAGAGGAGGTCGGTGATGACCTCCGGGCGGCGGGCGAGGGTGCCTCGTTGTCCGTCGAGGAAGTTGACCCCACGCTGGTCCTTGACGACGTTGAAGGCATGTGAGATCTCGGAGTCCGCGCCGCGGATGATGACGATGCCTCGTGAGTTGTCCGGGGCGGCGGACATGGCGGTGCGGATGGTGTCGAGGCCGGGCACCCGGTAGGCGGGGGCTTGGCCATCGGGAAGGCCAAGTTGCTGGGTCTGGTAGTTGGCGAGGTCCTCCTCCGGCAGCGGAGTCGCGGACGACGCCTGGTGAGGGTCGCCGGTCTGCAGGGTCATGTCGGTAGCGATGGCGGCGATGACGCAGTTGGTGGCGAACTCGCCACCGTCGTCATGGTGCGGGTTGACGTGAGGCAGCCAGGGGAAGGCGTCGGTGGCCTCGTCGCCGTTCAGGTCGGAGCGGATCTCCGCGGCGACCAGGGTGACGTCGGCTCCGGAGTAGCGACCTCCCCCGTAGTAGTCGATATCCATGTGGTCGCCCGGCGCGTCGTAGTAGCCGGACGGCGCAGGTCCGGGGGCGGCCGCATGGTGGTATCCGTATCCGTACGGGGTGGGGAAGCTGGTCGACGGTCCCGGTCCGGTCGTGGACGGATACGTGGACG
>DASRYP010000554.1:0-4057 GCA_035687165.1 Actinoplanes sp.
CGCCGTCATCTGCCTCGCCCGCCGACGCACCGACGTCATCTACGCCATGCTCCGCGACAAGCGGCCCTACCAACAACCCAGCACCAAAAACCCCGAAAAACTCGCCGCTACAGCTTGACAAAGACCATAGAGACACCCCCCCAGCAGCCGGTTCGGCTGCTGATCAAGCGCGCCGAGGTGGCGCCGGGGCACGGCGTCCTGATCTGCGGCATGGCGCCACGTCGCCAGCGCACGACGTCGGCGCCGGTCCGAGACCTGCAGCACATTTCGGGCACTCCAGCATTCTGATCACCGCTGACACCGACACCAGTGTGCTCCACGTTGCTCAGCGGCTTACCGGCGATGCCACCGGGTCCTCGCCGCCGCGACGACGGCGACACCTTCGCCGACACACCGGCCCGCGCGGCTTCGATCCTGACGTTGAGCGCCAGCAGGTTGGTCTGGGCGGCGGTCGACGCGATGAACTTGACTACGTTGCTGATCTTGACCCTCGCCGAGTCCAGGGGATTGACGTCGCCGTCGCCGATTGCGGGGCAGCGAACGCGGTCGGGGAGATCTGCGCGGCGGCCGTCGCACTGGAGGCCACGTTCTGCACGGCTGTGTTCATCCGGCCCGTGCCATCGGTAACGCTGTGCACGCTACACCTTCTTCGTCATGGCAGCGCCGCGATCGCCAAGGAGTGCGCTCTCCCGACAGGGCGGCTCGCTACCGGCAAGATCGTCCAGGACATCAGCCACTCCCGCGATTTCCATATGAACAGGACATTATGGTTTATCCTGGCGGCAGGCCCGTCGACGGCTTCCCATACGGAGGCTCGCCTTCTGGCGCGGTATCGAACAGTTGGTTCGCGAGCGGCAGCGGGCTCGCGACTGTGTTGCCGAAGGTGCGGATTGAGGGGCTCGCATGGGTTGTCAGAGTTGCAAGGTGTGTCCCGCCCTGCGCCGATGATCATCCTGTCGGTTCTGAGTGCCTAGGCTCCAGGTCCTTAGGGTGCGGATGCGGTGCTCGCCAAGCAAATTGGTCGGAGTGAGTTGATGACGGTGGCTGAGAGTCCTCACTTCGCCGGCAAGGGCGGTGGGCCATGACGAAGCGAGTGTCGACTGGGCTGGCGGACCTTGACCAGATCCTCGGTGGTGGCCTGAAACCGGGATCCGTGGTCGTGGTGGCCGGACCACCGGGGACCGGGAAGACGATCCTGGCGCAGCAGATCTGTTTCGCGAATGGCACAACGGAACGTAGGGCCGTGTACTACACGACCCTGTCCGAGCCACACTCCAAGCTCGTCGAGCACCTGACACCGTTCTCCTTCTTCGACCCCACGGCCCTCGGCACCAAGGTCGAGGTACTGCACCTCGGAGATCTGCTCGAGAAGGCCGCCACCGCAGGCCTCGACCCGCTGGTCAATGAGGTCATCCGGAAGGCCATGGATGATCAGCCGTCGATCGTGGTCATCGACAGCGTCAAGATGCTGCGCGACTACGCCAGCGACAAGGAACTTCGGGCCGCCTTGTACCGGCTGACCAGCAGAGTCGCGCACAGCGAGACGGTGCTCCTGCTGCTGGGCGAATACACCGCGCAGGAGATGAGCGACGGGCCAGAATTCGCCCTCGCGGACGGCATCCTGCAACTGGCCTATGAGTCCCGCGAACCCGTCGACCGGCGCTGGATCCGGGTAGTCAAACTTCGCGGTGGCACCCACCTGGAAGGCAAACACACCTTCCACCTCGGTCTCGACGGGTTCACCGCGTTCCCCCGTATCGAGGCGATGACCCCCGCCGCGATGCCCACCTTCACCGGCCGCCTGCAAAGCGGCATCCCCGGTCTGCGCGAACTCAGCGGCGGCGGGATCCCTCGCGGCGACAGCGTGCTGATCCTGGGTCAGCCCGGCGTCGGCAAGACCATCTGCGCCCTGCGCTTCGTCGCCGAAGGACTGACTGACGGCGAACGCTGTCTCTACATCACCTTTCAGGACACCGCCGACCAGCTCATCGGGATGGCCCGCGGTTTCGGCTGGGACCTTGAAAGCGCCCGCGCCGAGAAGCTGCTCACGATCTCTCATGTGCCCATGGACAGCCTCGATCTCGATGTCCTGGCCGCCGTCATTCGCGAGGAACTCGCCGACGGCCAAGTCAGCCGCGTCGTCATCGACAGCCTCGCCGAAATGGTCTTCGCCGCCCGCGAATCCGAACGATTCCCCGCCTACATGCGCAGGCTCATCGGACTGATCCGTGCCGCCGGCGCCTCGCTGCTAGTCACCAGCGAAACCACCACCCTGGGACCGGCCAAGGAATCCCTGAGCGGCATCGTTTTCCTGTTCCACGACGTCATCCAACTGCGCTACATCGAACGCAACTCCAAAGTCGACCGCGCCCTGAACATCGTCAAGATGCGCAACAGCGACCATGAAACGGGCGTCCACCTCTGCACCATCACCAATGAGGGACTCCAAGTCGGCGAACCCCTCGAAGGAGTCACCGGCATCCTGGGCTGGACCACCCTCACCGAAGCCCTCCACGCGGAGCCTCTCCCCACCTCGGCAGGAACGACCACGGCACTGAACCGATAACGCACTGACGGCCCACTGCCAAGATGTCCACCACCTCGCCATCGCGAGACCCCCCGCGAATGCGGGTCCGTAACAGGAGCGGCGCCTCTCTTTGTCAAGGCGTCGGCAGCAGAGAGGTCTCCAACTCGTTGAATCGGTGGCGGAGATCAGGGTCTGCAGCCATGATCTTCGAGGTTGTGGCCGGGGTCGCTCGGGAAACACCTGCCGCCTTCGGGCTGGCCGTCGAACTGCCTGCGCCCCCGCCACAACCGCCGGCGAGAGTGGCTCCAGAGAGGCCTGTTTAACCCGAAGTTGGTCTGCCCTCCTCGCCGGACCCTCATTCCCGGTCCCGCGAGGAGAACCCCGTGCCCTCCGCTTCGTCCCCGGACCTTGCCCCGGTCGTCATAGCGATCGATCCCCACAAAGCGTCCCGGACCGCCGTCGCGGTCGACAACCGCCTGCAGCCCCTGGCCGTGATCCGCGTCAAGGTCAACGCGACGGCTACCGGCAGGTGCGCCGTTCGCCAGCCGCTGGTCCCACCCAGCCTGGGCGATCGAAGGCGCGACCGGCCTGGGCGCCGCACTGACGGCCAGGCCGGCCACCGACGGCGTCGACGTGGTCGACGTGCCCGCGAAACTGGCCCGCCGCGTCCGGCTGCTCTCGACTGGCACGGCCGCAAATCCGACCCGGCCGACGCCCTATCCGGCGGTACCGCCGCTCGCCTCCACACCGCGGTCATCGACGAGGCCATCGCCGCCCTACGCGCCCCGACCGAGCACCGCGACCTGGTCCGCGCCCGAACCCATACCATCAAACAGCAGCATGCGCTGCTCGCCCAGCTCGATCCCGCGGGCCTGCATCGTGGACTGACCGCTGACACCGCGGCCGCCGCGCTGCGCAGCATCCGCCCCCCGGGCCGTGCTGGCCCGCACCCTGCGCCAGGTCGCCGTGGACCTGCTCACCGAGGTCCGGCGCCTCGACCGGCGCATCACCGACGCGACAAAGGCGTTGTCCGCCGCGGTCGCGGCGTCGGGCACCAACCTGACCGACCTGCACGGCATCGGAGACGTGGTCGCGGCGAAGATCCTGGGGGCCGGTGCCGGCTGCCGACGCCTTGACAAAGAGAGGCGCCGTTCGTGGCACAGTCCCGCGAATGCTGTCGACGATGGACTGTTAGCCAGAAACACGCCTATTGAGCGTGGTGCGCAGGGTGGTGAGGAGTTCGGCTTTGCTGAAGGGTTTGCCGAGGACGGTGACGCCGGGCTGGAGTAGTCCTTGTTCGGTCATGAGGGGTGCGGCGTAGCCGGACATGTAGAGCACGGGCATGCCGGGGCGGGTGGCTTGCAGGGCTTCGTCGAGTTCACGGCCGTTCATGGCGGGCATCACCACGTCGGTGATCAGGGCATCGATGAGGCCGGGATGGTTGTTGGCGACGGTGAGTGCTTCGTGTCCGTTGGCGGCGGTAAGGACGTGGTAGCCGGCGACGGTCAGGATGCGGGTGACGATGGCGCG
>DASRYP010000555.1:0-3974 GCA_035687165.1 Actinoplanes sp.
CCACCGACAAGCTTGCCCTGCTGGCCGAGCTGCAGGACGCGCTCGCCGTCGACGGCCAGATCCTGCTCCACCTGCAACCCGCGGTCGACCTGGTCACCGCCGCCCCCACCGGCGTCGAGGCGCTGGTGCGCTGGCGGCACCCACGCCGCGGCCAGCTCTCCCCGAACGAGTTCGTCCCCACCATCGAGCACTCGGCCGAGTTGCACACTGCGTTCACCGCCCGCGTGCTCGACCTGGCGCTCACCGCGGCCGGCAGTTGGCACGCGGCCGGCCTCGACGTGCCGGTCTCGGTCAACGTCTCGGCGCGCAGCCTGCTCGACCCCGGCTTCCCCGGCCAGGTCGTCGAGGCCCTGCGCCGCCACCACGCGCCCGCGTCCCGCCTGGTCCTCGAGATCACCGAGTCGGTCGCGGTCAGCGAGGAACGCATCGTCGACGAGATCCTGGCCGAACTGCGCGACAACGGCGTCCAGCTCTCCCTGGACGACTTCGGCACGGGCTACTCGTCCCTCTCGATAGTGACCCGCGCCCCGGTCGACGAAATCAAGATCGACCGCTCTTTCGTCGACGACATGATCGAGTCCCCGGCCGCCGAGGCGGTCGTCCGGGGTGCGGTCGAGCTCGGTGCGCGGCTGGGGGTCCGGGTGGTGGCCGAGGGCGTCGAAACCACGGAGCAGCGGGCGGCTCTCATCGCCCTCAACTGCCCCTCGGCCCAGGGCTACCACTTCTGCAAGCCCATGCCGGCCGACCGCATCGTGCAGGCGTTGACCCAGTTGGCCGACGCTGCTCCCGCCAACATCCGCCCGTTGCGAGCACGACGACCTCGGAACGCTCAGCGGGGGCTGGCACCGGCTGAGCGTTCCGAGGTCGTCGTGCTCGCGGCTGCGGCCAGGCCGCCGATCTGGTTGAGCAGGCGAGCCGAGGTGAACGGTTTCTCGATGAACGCGGTCTGTTCGTCCAGGATGAGCTCGCTGCCGAGCAGTCCGTCGCTGTATCCCGACATGTACAGCACCGGCAGGCCGGGGTGCCGGGCGAGCATCTTCTCGGCCAGGTGCCGGCCGGACATCTCCGGCATGATCAAGTCGGTGAGCAGCAGGTCGCAGCCGCTTTCGGCGTCCAGTTTCAGGGCGTCCGGGCCGCTGTCGGCGGACAGCGTCCGGTAGCCGCCGGCACGCAGAATCCGTGCCACGGCCTCACCGAGGACCCGCTCGTCCTCGACGACCAGCACGCAGAATCCGTGCCCGTCCGGTGGGGCCGCCGCCGGACCGGCCGCCGGCACCGCGTCCTGATCCACGGCTGTGGCCACGAGCGGGAAGTACACCCGGAACGTGGTGCCCATGCCCGGCTCGGAGTAGACGTTGATGCTGCCGCCGGCTTCGGCGACGATCCCGTAGACGGTGGCCAGGCCGAGGCCGGTGCCGTGGCCCTTGGGTTTGGTGGTGTAGAACGGCTCGAACACCCGCGAGGCGACATCGGCGCTCATCCCGACGCCGTTGTCGCTGACCAGCAGCCGGACGTAACATCCGCCGGCCGGCGCCGGGTTCAGGCTCGGCTGCTGGTCCTCCAGATCGGCGAGCGACGCTTCGATGATCAGGGTGCCACCGTCGGGCATGGCGTCGCGGGCATTGACCGCCAGGTTCAGCAGCACCTGCTGGATCTGCCCGGCGTCGGCCCGGATGATCAGCGCCGGCCCGGCCGGGGCCGGCGTGCCGGTGATCAGTTTGATGTTTTCCCCGATGGTGCGCGTCAGCATGGCCGAAATCTCGGCGATGCTGGCGTTGACGTCCAGGTCGGTGGGGTGGATCGTGTCTTGCCGAGTGAATGTCAGCAGCTGCCGGGTCAGGTCGACGGCCCGTTCGCCGGCCAGCCGAGCCTTGCCCAGGTCGGGGGAGGCGTCCGGGATCAGGGTTGCTACCTGGGGAGCGGTGACGGCTTCCCGGGCGAAGTCGATGAAGTTGAGCATGATGCCGAGCAGGTTGTTGAAGTCGTGGGCGACGCCGCCGGCGAGTTGGCCCAGGCTTGCCATCCGCTGCGACTGGTGGGCCTTCTCCTCGGCGCGGTGCTGAGCGCTGATGTCTCGGGTCACCGACGACACCCCCACCACCGCGCCGCGCTGGTCGCGGATGGGGGAGACGACCACCGACACGTCCTTGACGGTCCCGTCGCGGTGCACCCGCACCGACTCGAACGCGACGCTGACCTCGCCCGCGGTGATCCGAGCGATGACCTCCGGCCCGCTCGGCTCGGGTGCGTCGGGCGGGGTGGCCAGCGCCGCGAACGCGGAAACGGCGGTACCGACCATGTCCTCGGCCCGCAGACCGTAAAGGCGTTCCGCGCCGGCATTGAACGCGGTCAGCCGTCCGTGCAGGTCCGTGGCGACGATGGCGTCATCGGAGTGTTCGACGACGGCGGCAAGCGTGCGCCAATGTTTCTCGGCCCGGATGCCGGCGCGCTCCACCGCCCGGATCTGCGCGGCGATTCCCATCCCCAGCCCGGTCACGGCCACGACCGCGGCATTGAAGACGATGTACTGTACCGATCCCCAGATTTCGTCGGGCCACCAGGCCAGCACGTTGACCAGGGTCAGCGCGTATGTGCCGACGACGAGCACCGCCCGGGGGCGGCCCGCCCCGGCGGCGATCCCCGGCCCGGCGACGAGAGCGCCGAGGATGATCAGTTCCTTGCCCGACAGGGCGTCGAAGGCCGCGAAGGCGGTGACCGCGGCGACCGCCATAAGGACGACCGGGACCCGATGGCGTACCGAGGCGACACCTGACTGCTCAGGGGTGTGCCACATGGTTGGCCTGCTTCCTGGGTACCGCGGGGCCGCCTCGGACAACTGCCGGGCGACCACCCGTCAACCCTAGGCTCCTTCAGGAGAAACTTTCACGATCCCGGCTTTTTGGAAGGTCCACCGGCCTCTGGGTGATCGGCCGGCCGCTCACCCTCGACGTATGCCGCGGTGGCGCTCAGTTCTGTGCGGGCGGGCCGAATGGTCTGGTGTGGCGGGATGGTGGGCGACCCTGGGAAATCTGGTTATCGCGCTGTCGTACGCTGCGATCACCGCAGCGATCATCGCACCGGTCGTGCGTGCCGGTCAGGTCCGGTCCAACCGGCTGGCGACGGCGACCGCGCTCATCTTCTTCAGTTGCGCGGTCGGGCACGGGCTGCACGCTCTGGCCGGGTGGCGTGCCGAAGCCGGCATGCCCAGCGGGCACGACGGACCGGGCTGGCCGTCGGCCGGCTGGGATTTGTTCACCGCATGCGTCGGCGTCTATTACTGGTCGCTGCGGAGCACCTACGGAGTGTTGCACGGCGGGCTGTACGTCGACCCGGGGCAGCGCAGCCGCCTCGACGAGGCCGAGCAACGCGAACAGGACGTGAAGAGCCGCGCCGAGGGCCAGCAGGCGTTGTACGCCGCGGTCGTCGAGCACTCCGACGACGCGATCACTGTGACGGACCTCAATGAGAGGATCATCGTTTGGAACACCGGCGCGGAACGGCTCCTGGGTTACACCTCCGACGAGGCGGTCGGACAGTTGTCGTCGTCGTTCGTCGTGCCCGACGAGGGCATCGACCGCCGTGCGCTGGTCGCCCGGGCCGTCGCCGGCGAGCGTGGGATCCGGTACGAGACGACCGCCGTCCACCGTGACGGCTCACACATCGAAGTCGGCGTGAGCATGTCCCCAGTCATCGACGCCTCCGGGGCCGTCGTCGGTACCGCCCGGTTCAGCCGCGACCTGACGGCGGTCAAACGTGCTGAGGCATCCCAGCGGGCCGCGGAGCGCCACGCCACCCAGGCGCAGCGGATGGCCTCGCTCGGGCAACTCGCCGGTGGGGTCGCGCACGACTTCAACAACCTGCTCGGCATCATCTTGAACTTCACCGCGTTCGCCGCGGAGGAGACGGACGATCCCGACGCCGTGAAAGCGGACCTGGCGAAAGCCCGGCTGGCCGGGGAACGTGCCGTCGGGCTT
>DASRYP010000556.1:0-5686 GCA_035687165.1 Actinoplanes sp.
ACCGGGAACCGGACCCTGCACTGCAGCGTGCTCGTGCTGCCCGAGACGTTCTCCGTCTTCTCTGGGCTGTTCCCGTCGGGGCGGGTAGCGCTGGCGCCGGGTGAGCGCGCCTGGGCGCTCGACGACCAGCCGCTCGCGGTGACCGTGCCGGACGAGTTCGCCGAGCGGGGCGTGGTGACGCTGGACCACATCGTGAAGATGATCGTGAGCAGTCGGGACGCCGATACCTCCCTGCTCGACCAATCCGACCTGGCCGACCTGGCCGACCTGGCCGACCTGGCCGACCTGGCCGACCTGGCCGACCTGGCCGAGCTGAGCCGACCGGCGCTGAGCCGCGATCTGGGTCCGCCGCTGAGCACGCTGGACCGTCTGCTGCGCCGGGTGCGGCTGCGCCACTTCGAGGCGGTGGCGTCCACGGAGCCGATCGCCGACTGGGCCACTTCCGAGATCAAGGTGACCGTCGTGCGGCCACGGGAAGCCCTTCCAGTGCCGATGGCAGGCGCGGAAGCGCGGCTGGCGCCGGGGGTGACGCTGCTCGGGCACGACTCCCTGACCGGCGCGGTTGCCCGGCTCACCACCGAGGACCTCGCCACCCGTGCGGGGCACGGTCCGGCGCTTCCGCCGGTACTGCGCGACGACCCGTTCGCCCACCCGGTCGAGCTCCTGCCCACCCGAAGCGGCATGGCGGGCCCGAACGTTCTCGAGCTCGTCACACCTGCGGGGTTCGACCATCGCGGCGTCACCGGCGAGAATCCCCTGACGCTGCGGGCCGGGATCACCGTCGCCGCCGGTGATGAGCTGCTGCCCGTCGCGTACGACCGTGGGTTCTTTTTGCCGTTGGGTAGTGCCCGTCCCGCGGCCGGCGGAGCCGAGCTGCTGATCGGCCGGCTACCCACTCCCCCAATCCGAATCTACCTGCGCCGACTCGCCGGAACGCCCGCGCCCGAGCCGGGGCTCGCGGTCGCCGACCGGGATCCCGACGGCGCGGTGGTCCACGAGCGGGACCCGGAGAAGATCCGACAGCGGGTGGCCGCGGCCGCCTCGGTCCACCTCTACGTGCCCGGCTTCGTGGGCGACTCCCGCGACCTGATCGCGAGCGGCCGCGCCCCGGGCGAGCTGCTGCTGACCTTCGACCATGCCTGCCCGGACGTCGAGGTCGAGCAGTGCGCGACCGTGCTCGCCGCCGCGCTGGACGACGCCGGACTGCGGCCCGGCAACGGCAAACCGCTGTTCGCGATCGGCCACTCGGTCGGCGGCCTGATCGTCCGCTGGTTCGTCGAGCGGGCGGGCGGCGCCGACGTGGTGACTCAGGTGACGCTGCTCGGCACTCCGAACGGTGGTCTCTCCTGGCCGCGGGGCGGGGAGTGGGCCACAGTGGCGCTGGCGCTCGGGCTCAACGGGCTCACCTCGATGTCCTGGCCCCCGTCGGTTCTCTCCCGACTGCTCGCCCTGAGCCGGCGCGAGGACCCGAAGGCGGGTCACCAGTTGCGGCCCGACTCGGCGCTGTTGCGCGAGCTGGCCGCGAGTCCCGATCCCGGGGTGCCCTACCTCGTCGTGGCCGGAGCCGCCGCCACGCCGGCCTCGGTCGTCGAGCGGCGGGCCGACGGGAGCAGCATCCTCGGTGACCTGCTCGAACGGCTGCGGCTGCCCGGGATCAGCGAGATCGCCGCGGCGGCGTTCCTGCGCGCGCCCAGCGATCTGCTGGTCAGCGAGGACAGCGCCCGCCGACTGCCGGACGACCGTTCGCCGGTCACGTTGCGCGTCGCCTGCGATCACCTCACCTACCTGGACACCGCCGAGGTGCTCGACGCCCTGCCCCGGACGGGGGCATCGCCGCGATCTCCGCGGGCTGGATCACGAACTGGCCGATCACCTGCTGCTCATTGTTGATCACTCGCAGGCTGAGGTAGGTGATGCCCGGCCTCGCCCGACCGCTGACCCGAGGAGCCTGAGATGCTGCTACGACTGCTGCTGCGGGAGGAGTGGCGCGACCTCTCCCACTTCGAGACGTCCGACGATCCCCTCGTCCGGGCCGCCGCCGCGATCAGCGCCGGGGAGCCGAAGAGGGCGCTCGCGATGCTCGAGGCGGCCGAACCGGGACCGGTCGCCGGCGCCCTGTGGCATCTCGCGCAGGTACGGGACCTCAACTGGTTTCCGGGTGGCACCGGCGCGGCCGGCGATGACGACGTCGACTTCGCCCGGCTGGTCGTGCCCCCGGAGGCTGACGAGGCGACGCCGCAGAGCTCGCTCCCCGCCTACCTGCTCGTGCACCTGGCGGCCCCGCTGCCGGCGCGTCGCAGCATCATCGCGAGCGGCGGCGGTCTCGGCGAGCAGATGGTGCTGGACGCCCAGGCCGTGGCCGCCGCCGTGCTCGACCAGGAACCCCAGGCGATCGCCCCGGCGGCGTGGGTACTCGCCGACCTGATGACCCGGGCGGGCTTCGTCGATCAGGCCGTGGGGCCGCTCGATCTGGCCCGCTCGATGTACCAGGCGGTGGGCGACCCGTCCGGTGCGGCGGCCTGCCTACTGGCCGAGGGCGACCGGGCGGCCCACCCTTGGCGGCACCCGGAATTGCTGGACGAGGATCTGGAACCACGGCCGGCCGGCCCGGTCACCCCGCTGCTCGATCCGGAGACCGCCCGGCAGCGCTACACCACCGCCGAGGAGTTCTACGCCGCGGCCGGTTCGTGCCGGGGCGCCGCCGCCGTCGGCCTGCGCCGGGCCCGCCTCGCCCTCGCCGCCGACGCTCCCGACGAGGCGCTCACGCTGCTGGAGCAGGCGGGCGCGCAGGCCGAGGCGGCCGGCGACAGCGCGCTGCGGATGCTGATCCTCGTCCAGCACGCCCTGGCCACGATCCGCGCCGGCGGGGAGGTCGACGGCGAACGCGTCGCGGACCGGGTCGCCGACTGGGCGTCGACCGTGGGCAGTTCGTCGTTCGCCCGCGGACTGTGCCGGCTGTGCTACGTCAAGGCCGGGCGCTGGCGCGGCGACAGTCTGCTGCACAGCGTCGGCGCGCTCGCGCTCGCCGATGCCGTCGGGCGCCGGATCGGGGCCGAGGCCGAGTCCGTGGCCCTCGACCGCGAGCGCGGTGCGCTCTATCTGGGCGCCAACTATCGTCCGGCCGCTCTGGTGTGGACGATGGCGAAGATCGCCGAGGCGCGGGCTACGACCACGACCACGACCACGACCGAGCTGAGCGTCCTGGCCTGGGGGCAGCTGACCGAGCTGGTGCTGCGTGCGCACCGGGACGCGATCGTGCTCACCGATCCCGGTGTCCTCCGGGAGATCGCCGACTACCTGGAATGGCTGCTCACCCGGGCACCGGCCGAGACTTCCGAGCCGGCCCTCATGATCGCCACGGCCGTGCGGGACGCCCTGGCCGAGACGAGCGTGCTGGTGCCGCTCTACGAGGGGGTGGCCGCACGGGTCGGCGGTGACCTGGGGGCCGCGGAGACCTGGTTCGCCGCGGCACACACCACAGCGGAGCAGCTCGGCGTCCCGCGACTCGTCGGCACGGTGCTGGGGACGATGCACCGCTGGGACGAGGCCTTCGCGCTCATCGCACCGCACATCGCGAATTTCCCGGACGACATCGCCGCCGCCCTGCTGATCCGGCTGCATCAGTACGCGCCGGCGCTCGAGATCCTTCGCCGGTTACCGCCGCCCGACCTCGCCCGCGAGGAGCGGCCCTGGGAGCCCGCCGCGCGGGAGGCGGAGGCGCTGCTGGGCGCCGGGCAGCCCGGCCCGGCCGCCGAGCTGGCCGGGACGGCCATCGCCCAGTTCGAACGGCACCTGGGTGAGCTCTCCCGCGACGTCCTGCGGGTCATGGCGACCGACGACGTCACGGTGGCCGGCCTGTACGCCACCGCCGTCGGAGCGCACACCACCCTCGCCCGCCCCGGCGAACCAGGAGCCGACTCCCATCGCGCCGAGGCGTTCCGGCTCGCGGATCGTTGTCGCGGCGCCTCCCTGCTCGATCTGGTCGACCTGAGCGGCGCGGACGCCGACGGCGTCGTCGCCGAGGCCGTCGGCGGCTGGCAGCGCGCGGGAGCCGAGTTCGGCCGTACGGTCGAGCGGCTGGCCCGATCCCGCCGAGCCGGCGAGCCCGCGGTGACCCGGCGCGAGATGGTGGCGGCCGAGCGGGCACTCGACCGGGCCGAGATCCGCATGATCACCCTGGCCCCCGAGTTAAAACACCGCCGCGTGCTGCCCGACACCCCCACGCTGGCCGAGATCCAGCAGCGGCTCCGCCCGGGGACGCTGCTGCTGGAATTCCACGCCTTCGACAACTCGCTGACCGGCTGGGCCGTCACCACCGACGAGGTCCGGATGGCCCGCCGCGACGCACCGACCCCGGAGCTGAGCGCGGCGGTCCGGCGTTTCCACCGCGCCGTCGCCGACCGGACCTCCGCACCCGGCGTGCGCCGCGAACTCGGCCGGCCCCTCGCCGAGCTGCTGCTCGAGCCGTTCGCCGCGGAGTTGGCGCGATATCGGCGGGTGGTCGTGGTGCCGTACGGGAGTCTCGCCGTTCTGCCTTTCCAGGTTCTGCCGATCGGCGCCGACCTGCTGATTACCGAGCACGAGCTGTCCTACCTGCCCTCCTCCTCGCTGTTGCCGGCCGATCCCGGCGCCGCCCCGCCGCTCGGCGCCGGCGTCGAGGCCCTGGTGGTCGGCAATCCCGCGTACGGCCCGGACCGTGACCTGATGCGGCTGCCCGGCGCCGAGGTCGAGGCCGTGACCATCGCCCGGCTGCGGCAGCAGCAAGTTCTGCGCGGCGCGGCCGCCCACCGCACGGCCGTGCTCGACCGCATGGCCACCGCCCGGATCGTGCACCTGGCCACCCACGGCTCGCTGGCCGAGGGCGCACCCTACAGCGCCGAGCTCGCCCTGGCCGGCGCCGACAGCCTCACCGTCCCTGACTTGGTCGGCCTCGGCACCACGGTCGACCTGGCCGTGCTCAGCGCGTGTGACAGCGGCCGCAGACAGGCCGGCTCGGCCGGTGACACGGTCGGGCTCACCCGGGCCTTCCTCGGCGCGGGCGTCCGGGAGTTGATCGTCTCGCTCTGGCCGGTGCACGACCAGATCGCCGGTCTGACGATGGTCGCCCTGCACCGGGAGCTGCTCGCCGACCGGCCGCCCGCCGCCGCGCTGGCCCGGGCGCAGCGGGAGGTGTGTGCCCTGAGCGTGGCCGAGGCGAATGATCAGTACCGCACCCTGGATCTCGAAGCCGGTCCACCGGCTCAGCGCACCCGCCACATCGGCCCGGTGCGCAACGAGCCGGTCGTGCCCGGCATCGACCACCCCTTCTTCTGGGCGCCGTTCATCCACGTCGGCGGGTAACCCCTGTTCTCCCCGCGTCCCGAAGATTTCCCGGACGCCGCCGACCAGCCCGCCGAACCGCTTTCCTGGTACGCCAGGGCGGTGCCGAGCGGTGGCCGCCGCGCACGGCGGCCACCGTCGGACTGAACCCGCGTGACTAAACGCCCGCGACCCGTGGCAGGCAACACCCCGGGGCGATCGACTGGAAGGGCGCACCGGCGCGCAGAATGAGCGGGTGAGCCTCAAGGCGCCCGAGACGGCGACTCCGCACGAGCGACAGGTCCGCCACACGATCAAGGGCGCCGTGGTGGTCGGCGCCCTCGGTGTGGTGTTCGGGGATATCGGCACCAGCCCGATCTACACCGTC
>DASRYP010000557.1:0-3409 GCA_035687165.1 Actinoplanes sp.
GGTGCGCGACGGGCTGGCCGACGGGCTCCCCAGCGGGATCAGGTCCTGGTTGTCCGTCGCGGGCAGCCGCAGGTCGCCGAGGGCCGGCGCGGGCGGATCGGCCGGCGCGGCCGCTCGGTCGTCGCCGGCCACCCGGGCGGCCACGAAGCCGAACCCGATGACGACCAGGACCCCGGCGAGGATCACGGCGGCGGACGAGAGGAACTCGTTGCGCTGGTGGCCGGTCTCGGAGAGTGTCGGGGCCGACTCGGTGGCCCGTCGCCGGCCGCTCGTGCTCTCGGCCCGGTGGCCGGTTCGTCGTCGGCGGCGACCATCTTCGGTCGTCGGCAACCGATCCTCCAGAAATGACGGCGTGAACAGGGGAAAGGCGGCGCTCGGAAGAGAATGGAGGGTGCGGGAAGTTGCTCGGGCGTCAACAATGGCACTTCGATGAGTGACGGTGAAGAGCGGAATCAGTGACGACCCGTTCGGGCGAGGTGGTTCGGTCGAGGTTCGGCGTGGGTTTGGTCACGGCGGCGGGTACCGTGTCTCGGAGTTCCGGCCGACGCCGATATCAGGAGAGTCGACGACATATGAGCACCGACACCGCCCGTCCCATCACCGGCGACACGGCGAAGCGCCGCAGCCAGGCCATCGCCGGCGCGGTTGCCGGGGTGGCCGTGGTCGCCGTCCTGGTCACCGTCTTCGTGACCGTGCGCGGCGGCTCCGACAAGCCGGCCGTGCAGCCCGTCGCCGCACCGGCCTCGGTCGAGGCCCCGCCGCCGGTGGAGGCCGAGCCGTCCGCCCCGGCGCGGCCCGCGCCGGTCGAGACCCCGGCGGAGTTGTCCAAGGAGCCCGTGGTCAAGGGCGGCACCGGCACCCTCAAGGACCTCAAGGTGACCGTGCTCGTGCCCGGCAAGGGGCCGGCCGTCCGGGCGGGCCAGACCATCACGGCCAACTACGCCCTGGCCAAGTACCAGACCGGCGACCTGATCGAGTCGTCCTGGAAGACCGGTCGGCCGTTCCAGGCCCCGATCGGCGCCGGCCAGGTCATCCCGGGTTGGGACAAGGGCATCCCCGGCCAGAAGGTCGGCAGCCGCATCCAGCTCGACGTGCCCGCCACACTGGCCTACGGACCGCAGCAGGGCGACCTCCGCTTCGTGGTCGACATCCTCGCCGCCCGGTAGAACTCCCTGCCCGGTAGAACTCCCTGCCCGGTGGACTCCCTGCCCGGTAGGGCGGTCAGAGTTCGGGGACGACGACGTCGAGCCGGCGCGGGCCGCCCGCGGGTGCGGGCTGCTCCTCGACCGTGTACTTGAGGTCGCGCAGCGCCGTGACGACCTCGTCGACCGAGGCAGGCGCGACGCCGGTCTCGGCCAGGGCCCGGACGATCCGGCCCTTCGTCGCCTTGTTGAAGTGGCTGACCACCGATCGCCGTGCGACCCCGTCGACGACGCGTTCGTGCAGGACGCGGAGGGTGGCCGAGGTCGCGCCGGGCGGTGTCCACATCGCGGCATAGGCGCCCGAGCGCAGGTCGAGCACCGGCCCGTCGGCGGCGGCCACCGGGTCGAGCGCCTTCGGCAAGACCCTCTTCCAGTACGCCGTGAGCCCACCCAGAGCCGGCAGCGTCACGCCGACCGCGAGACGATAGGCCGGGATGCGATCGTCGAGCCGCAGCACACCCCAGAGCCCCGAGAAGACGACCGCCCGCGCGTCGAGCCAGCCCCGGGCCGGCGGTCCGAGGCTCCGCGCGTCGAGTGCCTCGTAGAGCACCCCGCTGTAGATCGAGGCGGCCGCGGCCGCGGGCGCCGAGGGCAGCACGGCGTTGCGGGCGATCTCGTCGCGCTGGCCGGCGGTGAGGCCCAAGGTCGCCAGTGACTCGGCCACCGAGCGGGCACTCGTGCGCTTGGTCATCGTCACCAGTCGGGTCAGCACCCGCTTGCGGGCCGTCGCGAGCGTGGGCAGCCACAACGAGGCCGGGTCGACGGGATCACCGACGGTAGCGGCGGTCTTGCCCTCGGACGGCGGCAGCAGGATCAGCACCCCGCGAGATTAGTCGGTCCCGCGCCCCATCAGCGCGTCGCCCACCGTCGGGTAGACGGCCAGCCGGGGTGTCAGGCCGACCGTGTCGAGCAGGTGCCCAAGGAAATCGCCGGGCGCCGCGAGTCGCAGCCAGCCGCCCTCGGCCGTGGCCCGGTTGTGCCCGACGACCAGGGCACTGAGCCCGGTCGAGTCGCAGAACTCGACGCCGGAGAGGTCCAGGACGATCCTCGGGGCCGGTCGGTCGAGAACCTGTTCGAGCGCCGTGGCCAGGCTGGTTCCACTGTCGATGTCGAGATTGCCGCGGACTGTGACGACCACCGAGTCGTCACTGTTATCCACTACGGATACGTGCACGACGACCTCCGGTCCGAGGGGAGACAACGCAAGAGTCTCTGCCCAATCGATGACCGAAAGTCACCTGGTTGAGGTCTCGAAACTCGCCGGCACCGTGATTGTCGTCCGCACCGTGGCCTGATCGAGCTCGCTGACCCGTACGGTGAACTTGATCTCGTAGCTCCCGGCGAGCGGGAAAGTGAGCGCTCCCAGCGCGTGATGCCGGGGGATCAGGCCGAGCATCGGCGCGCTGAACGGCTCGACGTCCTGCCCGAGCAGCCGCGCCGACACTTTCCACTCCTCGCCCGGCAGCGGCGCCCCGGCCGGCGTGTAGAGGAAGGCGTGCACAGTGTTGTTGTCGCCCACCTCGACCGGATAGATGTTGAACTGCAGCGTGTAGAGCGGGCTGGTCAGCGTCTGCGAGATGCCGTTCTCGCGCACCGCGCCCTGGTCGACGTTCGCGCTGCGGCCCGGGTTGACCTGCACCAGCACGGCGCTCAGGCCGAGCACGACCGTGGTCGCCACCACCTCGATCGCGACGAACCGCCGCATCCGCGAGGCGCCCGCGGCCGCCACCTGCCCGCGCCGCACCAGCTTGCGGGCGAAGGCGGCCGCGCCCAGCGTCGCCGTGAGCACCACCACCTTGACCAGGAGCAATTGACCGTACGAGGTCTGGTAGATCGCCTTGACCGACCCGACCTGCACGACCGCCTGCACGACCCCGCCGGCCACCAGCCACACCACCGCCAGCGCGGCCCAGCGCGACCAGACCGGCAGCACCACGCCGAGCACCCGCGGGTCGGTGCGGCGCAGCAGGAACACGGTGAGCGTGACCAGTCCGCCGAGCCAGACCGCCATCGCTGCGATGTGCACCACGTCCGAAGCCACGATCACGCCCGCGAGCGGGGCGGCGGCAGCGTGCCCGGTCAGCGGCCAGGTGGTCATCCCGGCCAGCGCGAGCCCGATCAGGACGAGGCCGCGCACCCGCCCGGCCGTGCCGCGCAGCGCCGGGCCGATCAGCCCGGCGAGCACCCCGAGCAGGGCGAGCCGGGCC
>DASRYP010000558.1:0-5775 GCA_035687165.1 Actinoplanes sp.
GGAATGGGCCCAGAAGTTCACCGACGCCGGGCTGCCCATCGTCGGCGACGACATCAAGAGCCAGGTCGGGGCGACCATCGTGCACCGCGCGCTGGCCAAGCTCTTCGAGGACCGCGGGGTCGAGCTGCTGCGCACCTACCAGCTCAACTTCGGCGGCAACATGGACTTCATGAACATGCTGGAGCGCAAGCGCCTGGTGTCCAAGAAGATCTCGAAGACCCAGTCGGTGACGTCCCAGATCCCGCACGAGATGATCAAGAGTGACGTGCACATCGGCCCGTCGGACCACGTGCCGTGGCTCGACGACCGCAAGTGGGCCTACATCCGCCTCGAGGGCCGCTCGTTCGGCGACACCCCGCTGAACGCCGAGCTCAAGCTCGAGGTGTGGGACTCGCCGAACTCGGCCGGTGTGATCATCGACGCGGTCCGCGCGGCGAAGATCGCCAAGGACCGCGGCGTCGGCGGCCCGATCCTGTCGGCCTCGTCCTACTTCATGAAGTCCCCGCCGGTGCAGTACAGCGACCACGACGCCAAGGCGTCCGTCGAGGCCTTCATCCGCGGCGACATCGAGAGCTGATTCCCTGGTCAACCGAATCGGCCGGACCGCCCCCAGGCGGTCCGGCTTTTTTGTCTCCAGTGCCATTCCCGGGGCGAAATGGCACTGCTAAGGTATAGACAACCGTGAGGGTCTTGAACGCACGGTCACGTCTTTCCATTAGCGGGGAGAAATTGAAAAACCTCAAATCAGCGCTCGTCGGCATCGGCCTCACCGTTATTGCCAGCACCCTCGGCCTCGTCCCGGCCGGCTCGGCGTCAGCCGCCACTCCCAAGTGCACCGTTCGCGACCTGTGGGGCTCCAGCTCGTCGGGCGTCGGGTTCGTTTGGGCACCTCAGAGCTCCTCCGGCACGGTCAAGTGCGGGATGAAGAGCGGTGACAACAACAAGGCCGTCTGGGCGTTGCAAGACGCCATCGTGCACTGCTACTCAATCAACATCGGCGTCGACGGCGACTTCGGACCCCAGACGGTAAGCGCACTGAAGACAGTTCAGACACGTATCGGTGCCTCGGCCGACGGAGAGTACGGCCCGCAGACCGCTGGCCTTATCAAGATGCGACCGGATAACGAGCCAGCCGCCTGCGGCCGCCTCTAATAGCGCGGTCTCTCCAAAGAAGCTGGGAAATGGCCGGGCCTTCGCGGGCCCGGCCATCGCGTATCAGCCCCAGGCCCGCGCCAGCGCCACTCGGGCCTCGAGCTCGAGCAGCTTGCGCTTACGGTCGAGCCCGCCGCCGAAGCCGACCATCTTGCCGCCGGCGCCGACCACGCGATGGCAGGGCACGATCACCGGGACCGGGTTGTGGTTACAGGCCGTGCCGACCGCGCGCGCCGCGCCCGGGTCGCCCAGAGCTGTCGCGATCGAGCCGTAGGTCACCATCTCCCCATAAGGAATCTGGGCGATCTCGGCCCAGACCGAACGCTCGAACTCGGAACCCCCCAGCATTTCGACCGGCACGGTGAACTCGGTCAGCTCGCCGGCGAAATAGGCCTCAAGCTGGGCGACGGCCGGATGAGCCCCGGACGGCCCCGGACGCGCCCCGAACCGCACCCCCACGACGGCGTCATCCGAGACGGCCACGCCGAGCGGACCGATGAGAGAGTCGACGACGAACATGCTTCGATTCTGCCCCGGGGCAACGACAACTCAGCAGTGACGAACGACAGTCCCACCGATACGGTGCCACAACCCACGGTCAACACCGCGCTCAGCAGGAGATGTGGCCGTTGTCCCGGGCCCACTTGAAGAGCTCGGCCTCGGCCTCGTCACGGTCGAGCGGCCCCCGGTCGAGGCGCAGCTCTTTGAGAAAACGCCAGGCCTGACCCACGACCGGACCGGGCGGCACCCCCAGCAGCTCCATGATCGCGTTGCCGTCGAGGTCGGGCCGGACCCGGGCCAGATCCTCCTCGGCGCCGAGCCGGGTGATTCGCTCCTCGAGCGCGTCGTAGTCGGCCGCCAGGTTGGCCGCCTTGCGCTTGTTGCGGGTCGTCACGTCCGAGCGGGTCAGCTTGTGCAGCCGCGCCAGCAACGGTCCGGCGTCGGTCACATAGCGGCGTACCGCCGAGTCGGTCCACTCACCCCGGCCGTACCCGTAGAAGCGCAGGTGCAGGCCGACCAGCTCGACCACGTCCGAGATGACGTCCTTGGGGTATTTCATGGCCTTCATGCGCTGTTTGGTCAGGCGGGCACCGACCACCTCGTGATGGTGGAAGCTGACCCGACCGTCGCGCCCGACGGCCTTGGTGGCCGGCTTGCCGATGTCGTGCATCAGCGCCGCCATCCGCAGCACGAAGTCCGGCCCCTCGTCGCCCTCGAGCCGCATCGCGTTCTGCACCACGATCAGCGTGTGCTCGTAGACGTCCTTATGCTGGGCGTGCTCGTCGATCTCGAGCTTGAGTCCGGAGATCTCGGGGATGAAGTAGTCGGCGAGGCCGGTGTCGACCAGCAGTCGCAGGCCGGCGATCGGGTCGGCTCCGCAGATCAGCTTGGTGAACTCGTCCCGGATCCGTTCCGCAGTGATCCGCTGGAGATCACCCGCCATGTCCCGCATGGCCGTAATGACCTTTTGATCCACCGTGAACCGCAACTTCGAGGCGAACCGAGCGGCCCGCAGCATCCGAAGTGGATCATCGCCGAACGACTGCGACGGCGCGGCCGGCGTCCGGATGAGCTGCGCGGCAAGATCCTCGAGGCCGCCGTACGGGTCGGTGAAGTCGTGCCCGGGCAGCGACACCGCCATCGCGTTGATGGTGAAGTCGCGGCGCTGCAGGTCGTCCAGGAGCGACGTGCCGTATTCGACCACGGGGTTGCGCGTCACGCCGTCGTACGCCTCGGCCCGGAAGGTTGTTATCTCGAGCCGCAGGCCGTTCTTCTGCAGACCGATGGTGCCGAACTCGCGACCGGTCTCCCAGATCGCGTCGGCCCAGCCCTGCACGATCGCGAGAGTCTGTTCGGGGTGGGCATCGGTGCAGAAGTCGAGGTCGTCGCCGAGCCGGCCGAGCAGCGCATCGCGCACCGACCCGCCGACCAGGTACAACTCATGGCCGGCGGCGCCGAAACGGCGCCCCAGCTCATCGGCGACGGGGGAGACCCGCAGCAACTCGGCGACCGCGTTCCGCTGGGCGGTATTCAACACAGACATGGGATGACCAGGGTATCGAACCTGCTGTGGGCGAAGAGGCACTGGGCGGGCGGTCGTGGCAGCGGTGGACCGCACCGGGCAGGATTGGCGGGTGCCAGTTCCCCAGGCGCTGCTCCGCCTGACCGAAAAGCCCGGCTTCTGGGCGGGCGACGGCGACGCGACCAGCGACGACCAATCCCCACCGCTGCGGGTGACCTTCCCGGTCATCGGCGGCTACGCCCTCGTGCTCGATCTCGACCCCGTCACCGGCGAACGTACGCTCGGCCTGCGCGGCCCTGCCTCGAGCGAGCCGGTCCAGCTCGGCTGGGCGCCCGCCGGGGAGCCCTTTCCGGCCGCCCTGCGCTGGTGGGAGCTCGATCTGTGCGCCCGGGTGATCGCCTGGGAGGATCCGACGCTGCCCCATCCGGGCCTGGTCGTCGCGCTGTTGGCGCCTTTCGCGCCGGCCACGCCCGACGACGACGAGCCCACGATCGCCGCCGTGCGCGAGGCGGCGTACCGGTCTCTTCGGCGCGATGTGCCGCCTGCCGATCCCTCGGGTCCCGAGCAGGCGCCACTGCCGCTCTTCACGAGCGACGACTGGTGGCCCGCTCCGGCGACGCCGTCCGCGCAGGTGCTCGACGAGGCGTCGATCGCCGAGCTGAGCCGTCCGGAAAGGGCGTTTCGTGAGGTACGCGGGGGGTCGCGCTTCCCGCGCGAGCTGCTGGCCGATCTCGTCCGCCAATCGGCCGCGCACCTTCGGGTGGTCACCCGCGAGCGGTGGTACGACAAGACCCGCCCGATCGCCCGGCACATCCTGGACATCGGTGATCTCCGGCCCATTCCGGCACTGCTCGGTGCGCTCACCGAGGCGGGCTGCGATCATCCGACGGTGCTGGACGCGCTGAGCGAGCCGCTGGTCCCCGCCGAGGCCTGCTGGATGGTGGAGACCCTGGCCGGCGCGGAACCGGGCACACTGACCTCTATGGTGACCGGAGTTCCGGACGAAGCTCGGGAGGATCGGTGAACAGCGGTCTCTACCGCAGCGCGCACGCCGCGCCCGACGACGAACCGCCGCGGCCCGAGGACGGTGTCACCCTGATCTCGGTGGACACCCCCGTGCCCGGCGCGGACGCCGTCGAGAATCAGGCCCTGCCGCCCGAGGAGCTTGCGGCTCCCGAGGGGCAGAGTGCGGTCGGCACCAGCGCGATGATGGCGATTGCCAGCTTCGTCAGCCGGATCATCGGCTTCGTCCGCAACGCCCTGATCGGCATCACCCTTGGCACCGGCATCGGTGACGCCTTCACCAGCGCGCAGTTCCTGCCCGGCCAGATCTATGAGCTGCTGCTCGGCGGCATCCTCTCCAGCGTGCTGGTGCCGCTGCTGGTCCGGCGGCGCAAGGCCGACCCGGACGGCGGTCTGGAGTTCACCCGCAAGCTGCTGACCTTCGCGATGGTGTCGCTCGGCATCGCGACGGCGCTGGTGGTGCTGGCGGCCCCGCTGATCACCTGGATCCAGGCCGGTGACAACGACATCGCCGGCTACCGCGGCCTGGTCACCCACTTCGGGTACCTGGTCCTGCCGATCATTTTTTTCACCGGTCTCTCCGCGCTGATCGGCGCGGTGCTGAACACCCGGGGACACTTCGCCGCGCCGACCTGGGCACCGATCCTGAACAGCCTCGTCGTGATCGCCGCGTGCGGTGTCTTCATCGGCGCCTTCGGCACGGCCAAGGATCTGCGGCCCGAGGACATGACGCCCGGCCGCATCGGCGTGATGGGCGGCGGCATGCTGCTCGGCATGATCGCGCAGGCGGTCGGCCTGCTCCCGGCGCTGCGCAAGGTCGGCTTCAGCTGGAAGTGGCGCTGGGATCCCCGTTCGCTGGGCCTCGGAGAGATCGGCCGGCTGGCCGGCTGGATGCTCTGCTACGTCGCCGCCAACCAGGTCGCGGTCTTCGTCGTGGTGCGCATCCTCAACCGGGTCGCCGGCCGGGACAACGCCAGCGTGCTGGCCTTCAACAACGTTTTCCTGCTGGTCACCATGGCGCATGGGATCATCGGCGTCTCGGTGATGACCGCTTTGCTGCCCAAGATGAGCGCGGCCGCCGCCGAGGGCCGGTTCGCCGAGGTGAGCGCCGACCTCAACCGGGCCATCCGGCTCGTCACGGTCGCGCTCGCCCCGATCGCGGTCGTCTACGGGGTGCTGGCCAACCCGATCGCGGTCACCCTCTTCCAGGGCGGCGCCTACGACAACGGCGACGCACTGGCGACCGGCACGGTCCTCGCGGTGGCCTCCTTCGCGGTGATCCCGCTGTCGATCAGCTATCTCTGCACCTACACCTTCTATTCCCTGCAGGGGAACAAGACGGTGGCGCTGATCAACCTGCCGGTGGTCCTGGGCCGGATCGGCGCCTACCTGCTGCTGGCCGCAGTGCTCGACGCCTCGCTCTCGGCGGCGGGGATGACCGCCGCCAACGCGCTCTCCTATTTGATCTCGGCGGTGATCTCGCTGGCCGTGCTGCGGCGCCGGATCGGCCGGCTCAACCTGGGCTCGGTGGCGGCGGGACTCGTCAGGGTTCTCGTCGCGGCCGCGATCGCCGCCGT